>DNFL01000192.1 GCA_003486945.1 Hyphomonas sp.
GACGCTCTTCCGATCTGTAAGACGTTAAGTAGCAAGAAGGCAACGCCTGCAGCGAAGTCTGCGGCCGCATCAACCCTTACGCAGCGGCGGAACCGAAAATAGGAATCCTGATTGTGGAGCCTGCTGGGTGGACCAGGACGGTCTCTTTCTGAGTTTTGATTCCTGTTATGGCAAAAACTATAGGGTTTTCTGATTTATCTCTTGTGGGTTGAGGGGAATCTGACATAAGGGTGCGGTTAAATCAGAAACCTGAGGCTTTGCTGACATATGCTGCTCTCTGAGTACCGCGCCGGCCAGTATGAGCCGCAATACGAGTATCGCAGCTTCCTGCCGTCCCGGATCCATCACCCCTGGGTGGTGGCTGACCCGGAGCTGCAGGACCTGCTCGGCCGGGCAGACCGCGCGCTCGGCGAGCTTAACGCGTTCTCGCAGCTGATCCCGGACATCGACTTCTTCATCCAGATGTACGTGGCGAAGGAAGCGACCCAATCGAGCCGCATCGAAGGGACCCAGACGAGCATCGAAGACGCGTTCAAGGACGTCGATGACCTCGACCCGGAAGAGCGCGACGACTGGGACGAGGTCCAGAACTATATCAAGGCGATCCGCTTTGCGATCCGGCGCCTGGAAGAGTTGCCGCTGTGCAACCGGCTCCTGCGTGAGACGCACGGCGTGCTGCTGCAGGGCGTGCGCGGGGCGAACAAGCAACCGGGAGAGTTTCGCGCGAGCCAGAACTGGATTGGCGTCAGCCTGCGCAACGCTGTGTTCGTGCCGCCCCACCATCAGCATGTGGCGGACCTGATGACCGATCTCGAGAGATTCCTGCATGACCAGGAACTTCGCGTTCCGCCGCTGATCCGGATCGCGATCGCCCATTACCAGTTCGAGACGATCCACCCCTTCCTGGATGGCAACGGACGGCTCGGCCGATTGATGATCTCGCTATACCTCGCTTCGGAAGGACTGCTCACAAAGCCTGCGCTCTACCTCTCGGACTATTTCGAGCGGCACAAGACCGCCTACGTCGATCATCTGATGGGCGTGCGGGACGGGCATCACATGCGCGAGTGGTTGATCTTCTTCCTGCACGGCGTGGAGGAAACATCTCGATCTGCTGCCGGTGTGTTTCGCGCGATCATTGCCCTCAAGGAGCGGCTCGAACGTGAAGTGTTGCCGCGTTTCAGCACGCGGCGTCAGGACAATGTCCAGAAGCTGGTGCGTCAGCTTTATGCGCGCCCGGTGGTCGATGTCAGCTATGTTGCGAAACTGGTGGAGAGCACACCCAATACGGCATCTGCTCTCATCAATGATCTTGTTGCCGCCGGCGTTCTGGTCGAAATGACCGGCCAGCGCCGCAATCGCCTGTTCCTGTTCCAGGAATACCTCGCCCTGTTCAGGAGATGATCATGACCGCAAAACGAAACGTGCCCTCGGTCTCCGTCACCTACAATCAGACTGGCAAGACCGCGAAAGCGAATGAGCTCGGCATGCGGCCCATGCAGGAGCGCGCTTATGAGCAGCGCGGGGAGCAATATCTGCTGATTAAATCTCCGCCCGCTTCCGGCAAAAGCCGCGCGTTGATGTTCATCGCGCTCGACAAGCTGACCCATCAGGGACTGCGCCAGGCGCTGATCGTTGTGCCAGAACGCTCGATCGGATCGAGCTTCAGCGACGAGCCGCTTTCGCGATGGGGCTTCTGGGCGGACTGGGAAGTCAGGCCGCAATGGAATCTCTGCAATGCGCCGGGTGCGGATGATGTTCGCGTAGCCAAATCCAAGGTGAAGGCCGTCGGCGAGTTCCTGGCGTCAGGTGACAAGGCGCTCGTCTGCACGCACGCGACATTTCGGTTTGCGGTAGAGGAGTTTGGCATCGAAGCTTTCGACAACCGGCTGATTGCCGTGGACGAGTTTCACCATGTCTCGGCCGATGACGACAATGTCCTCGGTCGCCAGCTCAAGGAACTTATCGCCCGCGACAAGGTCCATATCGTGGCAATGACCGGATCCTATTTCCGCGGTGACGCCGTGCCGGTGCTCTCACCCGAGGATGAGCTCCGGTTCGCGACGGTGACCTACAATTACTATGAGCAGCTAAACGGCTATGAGCATCTCAAGGCGCTCGACCTTGGCTACTTTTTCTACAACGGCTCTTATGTCGACGATATTGCCAGCGTTCTCGATCCTGATCAGAAAACCATTGTTCACATTCCAAATGTCAATTCCCGTGAAAGCACGCAGCGCGGTAAGACGACGGAAGTCAGCGAGATCATGGATGCGCTCGGCACCTGGGAAGGCAAGGACCCAGCGACTGGCTTCGACCTTGTGCGCCGGCGCGACGGGAAGGGCGTCCTGAAGATTGCAGACCTGGTCGATGATGGACCTGAGCGCCATTCCAAGGTGGTCGCAGCACTCAAGGATCCTGCCGAGAAGAACAACCGCGATCATGTCGACATCATCATTGCGCTCGGTATGGCGAAGGAAGGCTTTGACTGGATCTGGTGCGAGCATGCTCTCACTGTCGGATATCGATCGAGCCTGACGGAGATCATCCAAATCATCGGCCGCGCCACTCGCGACGCGCCCGGGAAACACCGCGCGCGTTTTACGAACCTGATCGCTGAACCGGACGCGTCCGAAGATAAGGTAACCGAGGCGGTCAATGATACGCTGAAGGCGATCGCGGCGAGCCTGCTTATGGAGCAGGTCCTCGCCCCGAAGTTCAACTTCGTGCCCAAGGGCACCGGCAATGCCGACGACTACGATTATGGCGAGGAAGGTTACCAGCCCGGCCGGACCAATGTCGGTTTCAATGAAGAGCGCGGCGAGTTCCAGATCGAGATCAAGGGACTCGTCCAGCCGGAATCCGAGGAGGCGACCCGCATCTGCCGGGAAGACTTGAACGAAGTCATCACGGCCTTTGTGCAGGACAAGGTTGCGCTGGAGCGCGGTCTTTTTGATCGGGAAACGCCGCCTGAAGAACTGACCCAGGCCCGCATGGGCAAGATTGTCCGTGACCGGTATCCTGATCTGTCCGCGACCGATCAGGAGGCGATCCGTCAGCGCGCTGTCGCTGCGATGAACCTGACACAGGAGGTGAGCCGCAAAGCCGCAGAGGCGGCTCTCTCAATAGGAGAGACAGTGCGGGCAAACACCGCATTGATTGACGGCGTTCGAAAATACGCCATCGAAGTCACTGAACTCGACATCGACCTGATCGACAGGATCAATCCCTTCGGCGCCGCCTACGCCATCCTCTCAAAATCCATGAGCGAGGAAAGCCTCAAGCAGGTCCACGAAGTTATACAGGGCAAGAAAGTCGCTCTAACCGAAGAAGAGGCCATGGAACTTGCTTCGCGCGCCAAGGATTTTCTGAAGGAGCGTGGCCGTCTGCCATCGCTCACATCCAGTGATCCCTGGGAGCGCCGTCAGGCTGAAGGTGTCGAGTTCCTGAAACGTCTGGTCCGGGCGAAGCAGAATGGCTGACAAGACAGCAGAGGAGCTGCTTGCGGAACTCGGCATCGAGGTCGAGGCCGCCTCGCCCTCGCCGGTAAGTGCGCATGACGAGCGCGTCATCGCCGGCTTCGAGGACATTCAGCGCTTCGTCGATGAGCAGGGCCGCGTGCCGCAGCACGGAGAGAGCCGAGATATCTTCGAACGCATGTATGCGGTGCGTCTCGATCGGCTTCGCGCGATGCCGGAAGCCGTGGCGCTACTAACGCCGCTGGACCGGCAGGGATTGTTGCAATCTGGGGGTGGGCCTGCTGAAGAGGCCGCTGGCGACGCTGCCGCGCTCCTCGCGCAGCTCGGGATAGATCCGGTCGCTGAAAACGACATCACGTCATTGAAACACGTGCGGCCGACGGCGGAACGCAAGGCTGCCGACGAAATCGCCAATCGCTCGCGTTGCGAGGATTTTGAAATCTTCAAGCCCTTGTTTGAGAAGGTGCGCCGCGAACTTGACGGCGGCGTGCGACAGACACGTCCTTTCGAAGTCAAGGCTGAGATCGATGCGGGCCGCTTCTTCATCGTGGGCGGCCAGATGGCCTATGTCGCCGAGAAGGGCGAGGAGTTCACTCAGGAATATGGCGACCGCGATGCCCGCCTTCGCGTTATCTACGACAACGGCACCGAGAGTAATGTTCTGATGCGTTCGCTTCAAAGAGCGCTCAACAAGGATGAGGCCGGCCGCAGGATCACCGAGCCCGGCGCAGGTCCCTTGTTCGCGGACACGAGCGAGGAGGCCGATGTCGAAAGCGGCACGATCTACGTTCTGCGCAGCAAATCCACGCTACCATATGTCGCCGAGAACCGTGACATCATCCACAAGATCGGCGTGACCGGCGGAAAGGTGGAGACCCGTATTTCTGCCGCGAAGAATGATCCGACCTACCTCCTGGCAGATGTCGAGATCGTTGCGACCTATGAGCTCTTCAACATCAACAGGGTCCGGCTCGAAGCCTTGCTGCATCGGTTCCTAACTCCCGCTCGACTC
Organism: Hyphomonas sp.; assembly: GCA_003486945.1. GTDB lineage: Bacteria > Pseudomonadota > Alphaproteobacteria > Caulobacterales > Hyphomonadaceae > Hyphomonas. The sequence continues at coordinate 4,492 of DNFL01000192.1, forward strand.
GATCTGGAACTGCCGGACCGGTTCGGTAAACTTGTCCGCCCGCGCGAATGGTATCTCATCCCGCTGAGCGTGATCGACCAGGTCGTTGCAGCGATTCAGGACGGCTCGATTGACGAGCTGTCTTACGATCCCGCGACCGCTTCCCTGATTGCACGGCGGGCTTAGCCGTCATCGCTCTCCTTCAGCCTGAGTAACGTTTCCCATCAGACAGGGTGGGCGGACGGCGCTTGTGCCGGAGCGCGGTCGCCGCGCAAGGGGGCGGGGCAGAAACTTCGATAAACGTCCGTGGGCATACTACCTACAGCTTCCCCTTGCGCAGCGCCCTTATGCGCTCCGGCCATGCGCCTTCTCGCCGCCCACCCCGCCTGCCGGGAACCAACGCGGGCGGGAAGGAGATGAGACATGACTGACCAACCTACTGCCGTTGCTCCCCTTGGAACTACGGGTGCGCCAATGCTTCAGGACAGGCCCCGCATCTACGTCGCGTGCCTCGCAGCTTACAACAACGGACGCCTGCACGGGCGCTGGATCGAGGCCACCACACCCGACGAAATCTGGCGCGAAGTATCGGCGATGTTGCGCGCCAGCCCGGAGCCCGATGCCGAGGAATGGGCCATCCACGACTATGAGGGCTTCGAGGGCGCGAACCTTTCCGAATACGCCTCGTTAGACACTGTTTGCGAGCTTGCCGAGTTCATCGGCGAGCATGGCAAGCTGGGCGCTCGCATCTACCAGCACTATGGCAATGACATCGAGCAGGCGCGCGCCGCGTTCGAGGACTATTGCGGCGAGTATCGCAGCGCTGCCGACTTTGCGGAGGAGCTGCACAATGATCTCGGCACCCTGATCCCCGAAAGCCTCAGCTATTACATCGACTGGCAAGCCCTTGCCCGGGACATGGCGCTGAACGGCGAGATCATGCTGTTCCAGACGGGCTTCGACGAAGTCCATGTCTTCTGGACGCGGTGAGGGAGAGGCACATGTTCAAGACAAGCTTTTCGTCCTTTGTCTGTTCTGGCGATATCATCACCTGTGAAGCGGGGCCCTTCACCGTCTTGGCGCAGGTTGTGGCGGATGATTGTCCGGACGCACCAGATCAGCGCCAGGACGGCTTCTGGCCCTCGCTCTACAAGGACGCGCCGGGGTTCATAGGTCCCGGCCCAAATCACCGGCAGCGGTTTGCCGAGGCGCAGGCCAAGGCTGAAGCGGTCATGGAGGGCTGGCGCAAAGGCGACTGGTTCTATTGCGGGATCGTTCTCAGCGTATCGCTGGAGGGAGTCATGCTCACATCCTACGCTGCCAGTCTCTGGGGCATCGAGGCCAACTATCCGGAGACGGATAACTACTACCTCAGTGACGTCGCGAATGAACTGTTGCCCGAAGCCGTCACTGTTGCCCGCGAAACGCTCGCACGCCTCGCCGCTCATGCACAAGCGAAGGAGGACGTGTGATGCCGGATACCTTCGAGCGCCTGTTGGGCCCGCGCCCTTCGCTGACACTGGACATTGAGGAGGGCTTTGTGACCGGCCTCTGGGTCGCCGGGCGAAGGCCGGACCTGATCATTCGGGACTTCGATCTCGGCGCTACTGCCAGTGATGCCTCGCTCGATTTCTTCGGCGCGCCGTTCGTCCCGATCAATTGGCACCTGCCGCCCTGGCGACTGGGCCTCGCCCTTGCGCCCCCACACCTGTTTCCATTCTGAGGAGTTATCCCATGTCACAACCTGAACTGATCCACATCGAGCTCAGCAAGCTCAGCATTTCCAGACTCAACATGCGCCAAGGCCGCAAGGCGCCGGATGTCTCCGACATCCTGCCGTCCATCCGGGAGAAGGGTATCCGTCAGACCCTTCTCGTCCGGCGTGAAGCGGGTGGCTACGGCATCGTCGCCGGACGCCGCCGGTTCTTTGCGCTCCAAGAGATCGCAAAGGAGAGCGGCACCGATCCGCTTGTGCCCTGCGCAGTCATGGCGGACGGTGATGCAGCCTCCGCCATCGAAGCGTCCATCATCGAGAACGTGGCGCGGCTGCCCGCCACCGAGATGGAACAGTACACAGCATTTCGGAAGCTTCACGACGAGGGTAGGGCCATTGAGGACATCGCTGCGTTCTTCGGCGTAACAGAACTGAACGTCCGGCGCGTCCTCGCGCTGGCAGCGCTCAGTGCGCCGATCCGGAGACTTTATGCCAACGAAGAAATCGACCCAGAAACCGTCCGCGCCCTCACGCTCGCGACACCTGCCCAGCAGGCGGACTGGCTGAAACTCTGGAACAGCGAGACAGATCGCGCGCCCATGGGGCGGGCCTGCAAGGCGTGGGTGACAGGCGGCGCAACTATCACGACTGACAAGGCCTTGTTCGACCTTGCGACTTATACTGGCGCAGTGACCGCCGACCTTTTCGGCGAGACTGCTGTGTTTGCAAATGCAGAGGCGTTCTGGGAGACGCAAGGCGCGGTGATTGCAGATCGCGTTGATAGCTACCGCCAGCGCGGCTGGGCAGATGTGATCTTGCTGGAGCGAGGCGCGTACTTCCAGCGCTGGGACTATGTCCAGACGACCAA
>DNFL01000385.1:0-456 GCA_003486945.1 Hyphomonas sp.
GATATAGGGTTTCATTCTGCGGCCTCCTTGATGTCGTCGTCGCCATTGTCCCGGCCGAGCAGGCCGAGAAGGGCGGATGCGGCGTCCTCGAGGACGCTGGTGTTCACGCGGTAGAGGATCTGGTTGCCCTGCCGCTCGGCGGTGATCAGGTCAGCATCCTTCAGCACGGCGAGGTGCCGGCTCATGGTCGGCCAGCTGGTCTCGAACTCGGCAGCGAGATCGCCGGCAAGACGCGGTCCCTTTCGCAGCATCGCCAGCACATGACGGCGGGCCGGGTGGGCAAGGGCTTTGAAAACGCTGTTTTCCATGTCCGTTAATTAGCAAACATACTAATTAGCGTCAAGTCTAATTTCTATTTTTGCTAAATAGCTAACTGAGGCCTTCGATCTGGCCGCTAGAATTGAGGGACATGTGTTCGGCGGCCGGATGGCGGGGCAGGCCCGGCATGGTCATGAT
>DNFL01000385.1:673-10319 GCA_003486945.1 Hyphomonas sp.
GGGCAGGCCCGGCATGGTCATGATGTCCCCGCAGATGGCGGCGATGAAGCCGGCCCCGGCGGAGAGGCGCACTTCGCGCAGGCGCACGACATGGCCTTCCGGCGCGCCCAGAAGGGCAGGGTCGGTGGAGAAGCTGTACTGCGTCTTCGCCATGCAGACCGGCAGATGGCCAAAGCCGGCCTCTACCCAGGCGGTCAGCTGCGCCTTCACGGCGCGGGTCGTTTCTACCCGCCCGGCCCTGTAGATGCGCTTGGCGACCGTCTCGATCTTCTCCATCAGCGGCATGTCATCGGGGTAGAGCAGGGTAAACGGCTCTTTCCGGCGGGCCGAGGCTTCGACGACCTTGCGGGCGAGATCTTCAGCGCCGCGCCCGCCTTCGGCCCAGTGGGTGCAGAGGGCCACCGGCACGCCGAGCTTGTTGCAATAGGCCTCGATCGCAGTGATCTCGCCGGACGTGTCAGTAGTGAACCGGTTAACGGCGACGACCACGGGCAGGCCGAACTGCCGCAGGTTCTCGATATGCCGGCCAAGATTGGCAAGGCCGGATTCGAGCGCGCTGTAGCTGACCGTGGAGAGGTCTTCCTTCGCGAGGCCGCCATGCATCTTCAGGGCACGGACGGTTGCCACCAGCACGGCCGCATCCGGCACAAGGTTTGCCTGCCGGCATTTGATGTTGAGGAATTTCTCCGCGCCGAGATCGGCGCCGAAGCCAGCCTCCGTCACCACATAGTCCGCCATCTGCAGGGCCGCGCGCGTGGCGATAACCGAGTTGCAGCCGTGTGCGATGTTCGCAAACGGGCCGCCATGGATGAGGCAGGGATTGTTTTCCAACGTCTGCACGAGGTTCGGCTGGATGGCGTCCTTCAGCAGCACCATCATTGCGCCAACGGCCTTGATGTCTGTCGCCGTCACGGCAGCGCGTTCGCGCGTGTAGCCGACGATGATGCGCCCGAAGCGCGCTTCGAGATCCGCAGCATCTTTCGCGAGGCAGAGGATCGCCATGATTTCCGAGGCGACAGTGATGTCGAAACCGGTTTCCATCGGCGTGCCATTGCCGGGGCCGCCGAGCCCGGTGACGATACCGCGCAGGCTGCGGTCGTTCATGTCGAGCACGCGGCGCCAGGTGACGCGCACTGGATCGAGCTTCGGTTCGAGGCCCCAGTGGATGTGATTGTCGATCATCGCGGCGAGCAGGTTGTGCGCGGCGGTGATGGCGTGGAAATCGCCGGTGAAGTGCAGGTTGATCTCGTCCATTGGCACGACCTGGGCGAGGCCGCCGCCAGTGGCGCCGCCTTTCATGCCAAAGCACGGGCCGAGCGAAGGCTCGCGCAGGCAGAGCAGTGTCTTCTCGCCGATCCGGTTCAGCGCGTCGGCAAGGCCGACCGAGGTGGTTGTCTTGCCTTCGCCGGCAGCGGTCGGGCTGATGGCGGTGACGAGGATCAGCTTGCCGAGATCCTGCGGGCGCAGGCTGCGGATGTGGCGCGCGGAGATCTTGGCCTTGTCATGGCCATAGGGGATCAGGTCTTCAGCGGCGATGCCGAGCGCTGACGCAATTTCGCCAATCGGCCATTTTTTCGCGGCGCGCGCGATGTCGATGTCACTTGCCATACTGCTTATCGTACTCCCCGGCGCATCCTTAGCAGTGGACAGGCCGCTCAAAACCCGCAAACAAGCCGCAACCTAAGAGGATTCCAGCGAATGCCCAGCCTGCTTCGTCCGTCCGGACGCGCCTTTGACCAGATGCGGCCCGTCTCTCTCGAGACTGGCGTGACCCGCTATGCGGAAGGCTCCTGCCTTGCGAAGTTCGGCCATACCCATGTCCTGTGCACGGCCAGCTGGGAGAAGGGTGTGCCGCCCTGGCTGAAAGGCAAGGGGCAGGGCTGGGTGACAGGTGAGTATGGCATGCTGCCGCGCGCGACCCACACGCGGGGCCGGCGCGAAGCGGCGCAGGGCAAGCAGTCCGGCCGCACTCAGGAGATCCAGCGCCTGATCGGCCGTTCGATGCGCTCGGTCATCGACTTGTCGGCGCTCGGCGAAAACACGATCACCATCGACTGCGATGTGGTGCAGGCGGATGGCGGCACGCGCACGGCGTCGATCACCGGCGGTTTTGTCGCGTTGGCGCTCGCCTGCCGCTACCTGCAGACCGAAGGCGTCATCAAGGCCAACCCGGTTCTGAAACAGGCGGCTGCCATTTCGGTCGGCGTTTTCCAGGATCAGCCGGTTCTGGATGTCGACTATCCGGAAGACTCCGCCGGCGAGGCTGACATGAATGTCGTGATGAGTTCCGATGGCGGCTTCATCGAAGTGCAGGGCACAGGCGAGGCCCGCCCGCTGACGCGCGCGGAGCTGGAGCAGATGCTCAAGCTGGCGGAGAAGGGCTGCGGCGAGCTGTTCGAAGCCCAGCGCGTTGCAATCGGCGGCTGATCGTCAGCAGGCGGACTTCAGCACGCTCTTGCCGGTCCACTCGGTGATTGCGGCACAATCCTCGGGGCCGAAGCCGCAGACATGCTTCAGAAGCTCGGTCCGGTCTTCCGCCGGGTGCGCCGTCAGTTCGCGCACAGCGGCATCTACCAGTCCGAACAGCAGGCTGCGGGCGGGCGGTGAGGGCAGGTGATAGCGCACGAGTTCGCTCAGCGCCTCCTCGACGGCGGTGTCGCCAGCGCTAAGGTCGCGGAGCAGGGCCGACGCATAGAGGCGCAGGCGCGGCAGTTCTTGTTCGATAAGGGCAATCCAGGTCATGGCGGGCCAGATAAGGCCTGCCGGAAATTCTCTTGCCACGGGAATCCATGACACCGCTGACAAAACCCCTGCGGCATCCTGTCCACAAGTTGAACTCAGGCAACCAGTCCGAGCGCCAGCCCCCTGAGACCAGCCGTTACCCGATCGTGAACATCCAGCTTTTCGAAGCAGCGGCGGACGTAAGTATCAACAGTATTGGCCGAAATGTTCAGCTTTGCGGCGATCATCTGGTTTGACAGTCCCCGGACGACATAGCCGAGGATCTGCGCTTCGCGTTCGGACAAGGAGACCGTGTCCGGCAGTGCTTTCAGGATCAGCTCGCAATAGCGCAGGTGCACCGCCTGGCAGGCCCAATGGATGTCGGACGTACCCTGACGGTCCGGCAATACACCATCCTTGCCGAAGCCGATGGCAAAATAGCCGTTGCGTCCCTTGGGGCCGAAGACCGGCACGGCAAGGCCGTCACCGAACCCTGCGGCGCGCGCCCGGCGCATATAGGTGCGCTCTGCCGGGCTCAGCGTGGTGAGGGTGTCGATTTCGGACCAGCGGAAGGGCGCCGTCCGGCGTGCGGCAACCTTCGGCATGGGATCGAGATCGAGCATGTTCTCGCTGCGATAGGTGGCGACCCAGTCTTCCGGAAAGCCGTGCGTGTAGACGGGAATGTCCGGCCCGAAATCGGCCGCACCGATGGGCGGGTAGTGATAATAGCTCGCCATCTTCACGCCGGATGCGCTGAGAAATGACATCATCGCATGGCGTATCGATGCAATATCACCTGCGGCGGAGAGTTTGGACCTCAGCCGGTCGAGATTGGATTCAGCTCTGTCAGGTTCGGTCACACTCGTCCCCGCCGCTGGCCTACAACTGAGCGGTCAGGATGCCCTGTTTTACGGGGAAGTGGAAGGAAAAACTATTCTGCGGCGACGCGCCGGTCGCCCTGTTCGCCTTCGTCTTCGGTATCAAAAACGAGAATGTCGCCGGGCTGACATTTCAGTTCACGGCACAGTGCTTCCAGCGTCGAAAAGCGGATGGCCTTGGCCTTGCCGGTCTTCAGGATCGACAGGTTGGCGAGTGTAACACCGACCCGCTCGGACAGCTCGGTCAGCGACATGCGCCGCTCCAGCAGAACTCGGTCGAGGGTAACGCGAATGGTCATGTCCTTGCGGCGCTCCTCAGATCGTCATTTTTTCTTCATCGCGCAGGCGGGTGCCTTCACGGAAAACTTGGGAAAGCACAAACAGCGCGGCAACCGAGATCCACAGTATGAGCTGAGTCGACAGCCGCGGGGGCTCATCGCCGACAAGTTTCGGCACCATGCTGACGCCGACAACCACGCAAATACGTATGATCTCCATCGCCGCGATGGCGATGCCGATGCGCGACAGGCGGCGGGCATTTTCCGGCACGAAGGGGTCGCCGTCCGCCAGGGTCAGGAGGATGCGGCGCAGCTGCAGGCAGATGTAGATTACGCCCGGGACGATGACCGCGAGGCCGGCGAGCCCGATCACCAGCTGGCCGGGGGTGACGCCGTCTGCCAATGCCTTGATGCCGGAAATTTCAGCCGAGCCGCCCGAAAGGCTGGCCATCAGGCCGATTGTGAGCACCGGGATGCCGATCACGCCCATCGCGCCAACGATCCACATGGCGACCGTGACGAGCACGGTCATGATCTCTGCCATGGAATTGCGACCTGCGTTCGGCATGCTCTGTCTTTTCACCCTTTGGCCTTGATGGTTTATGAAGACGGAGTTTGCCGCCGCATTGTCCCAATATTACCGAATAACGATATATAAGTTCGCAGATAACGCAAGAATGGAGCCATGAAAACGGTGAAACCCGCAGAATCTTCGCTCCAGCTTGAACCCGGCCGCCTGCTGGCGGCGACCCACAACACCGGCAAGTTGGGCGAGCTCAAAGCCCTGTTTGCGCCCTATGGTTTCGATGTGGTGTCGGCCCTGGAACTGGGTTTGCCGGAACCGGAAGAGACAGAAACAACCTTTGCGGGAAATGCGATCCTCAAGGCCCGTGCGGCGGCTGAAGCATCCGGCCTTCCGGCCCTGTCGGACGATTCCGGCCTCGCCGTCACCGCACTGGGCGGGGCGCCCGGAATTTATTCCGCCCGCTGGGCGGGTGAGCCGCGCGATTTCTACCGCGCCATGGAGCGCGTCGAATCAGAATTGCAGGCTTCCGGCTCCGCGGACCGGTCGGCAAAATTCGTCTGCGCCCTGGCCGTGGTCTGGCCGGATGGCCGTCAGGCGGTGTTCGAGGGCGAGGTGCACGGCACTCTTGTCTGGCCGCCGAGAGGGGAGAGGGGCTTCGGTTATGACCCGGTCTTTGTCGCGGCTGGCGAAAAAATCACGTTCGGAGAAATGGACCCCGACCGGAAACATGCGATGAGCCACCGCGCAAAGGCGGTCGCGAAACTTCGCGCGGCGCTTCTCGCATGAGCGGGGGTGTCGCGCCTTTCGGTCCGCATTTCGGGTTTGGCCTCTACATTCACTGGCCCTACTGCACGCGCATATGCCCGTATTGCGACTTCAACGTCTATGCCGCGAAGGAGCGCGATGGCGGGCCGCTGGTGGATGCCATCGCTGCGGACATTCACGCCCACCGTCCGCGACTGCCGCAACATGGCGCGCTTGATACGGTGTATCTGGGCGGCGGCACACCGGCGCTGCTGCGTCCGGATGAGATTGGCACATTGCTGCGCGCCGCTTCCGATACGTTCGGAATCCGGTCGGGCGCCGAAATCACGCTGGAGGCCAATCCCAACGATGTGCTGCGCGCCGATCTGCCGGGACTTGCCCGGGCGGGCGTCACGCGGCTGTCCATAGGTGTCCAGTCGCTGCGCGATGCCTCCCTGGCTTTCCTCGGGCGCGATCATGATGCGGTGTCTGCTGCCGAAGCCGTGCGCCGCGCGCTGAAAGTGTTTCCGTCGGTGTCGATCGACCTGATCTATGCCCGCCCCACGCAGACCCCGGCAAGCTGGGAGGCCGAGCTGAAGGATGCGCTCGCCCTTGGCGCGCCGCACCTGTCGCTATATGAGCTGACCTTTGAACCGAAAACGCCGTTTGGCCTTGCCGCCACGCGCGGTGACATCAAGCCGATGGAAGATGATCAGCAGGCGGATCTTTACGAGCTGACCCAGTCTGTTACTTCTGCGGCGGGCATGCCGGCCTATGAAGTGTCAAACCACGCCGCATCAAAAGACCATCAATCGCGCCATAACCTGATCTACTGGCGCAGCGGAGACTGGATCGGCGTTGGTCCCGGTGCGCACGGGCGCCTCACGGTGAACGGCGCGCGCTATGCCAGCATCGCCGAGCGCCGGCCCGAACCTTATATTGCAGGGGTCCAAGCCCTGCAGAGTGGATGGGGCGACGCGACGAAGCTGGAGGCGCTGGAGATTGCGCGCGAGATACTCGCCATGGGCCTGCGTGCCGCGGAGGGCGTAGACCTGCGACGCGTGGAAGCGGTTTCCGGCGTCCGTGTGTCACGCGACAAAATCGCTGTGTTCGCGGAAAAGGGCTGGGCGGAAATGGTTGGCGCGGAACTGCGCCTCACTCCTGCGGGCCGGTTGCTCACCGATGCGCTGACGGCGGAGCTCAGCCCCTAAACCGGTATTTTGTTTTGTCGCAAACTCTTTCGCTCAACCGGTGTCCACTTGTGCGGAATTTGCTCTAGGCGCGCGGATGCGCAGCCGCATGGGCAGCGCGCAGCTGGCTGGAATCGACGCCGGTATAAACCTGCGTGGTCGACAGCGAGGCGTGGCCCAGCAAGGTCTGTATCGCGCGCAGGTCAGCGCCATTGGCCAGCAGGTGCGTGGCAAAGGAATGGCGCAGCGCATGCGGCGTTGCGGTTTCCGGCAGGCCGAGTATGCCGCGCAGCGCCTGCATCCGTCCCTGGATGATCCGTGGGCTGAGCGGTCCGCCTTTCGCGCCGCGGAACAGGGGCTGGGTGCGAGGCAGGGCATAGGGGCAGAGCCGGGCATAGTCTTCGATCGCGTCGCGCACCGGCTGGATCAGTGGCACGATGCGTACCTTGCCGCCCTTGCCCTTCACGCGCAGGCGCTCCGGCGCCGGCACATCTGCGCCCGTCAGGCTGAGCGCTTCGGAGATGCGCAGGCCCGCCCCATAGAGCAGCGACAGCACGGCAACATCGCGCGCCGCAATCCAGGGGTCAGCGTCGGGTTCGGTGTCGGCCTCGTGCAGGATATCCTTTGCGGCATCAACCGAGACAGGGCGCGGCAGGCGGGGCGCGCGGCGCGGCCCCTGCAGGTAGCCGATCTCTGCATTCTCGATGCCATGCGCGCGTGACAGCCAGCGATAGAGCGCCTTGATCGAGGACAGGAGGCGCGCAATCGAGGCATCCGTCAGGCCGTCCCGCCGGCGTGCGGCGAGGTAGGCGCGGATGTCGCGCGCCTTGAGGTTTGCCAGGGCGTTTAGGCTCGGCTGGCGCCCGAGATGCCCGCGCAGGAAGCCGAGAAATCCGGCAAGGTCGGAGCCATAGGCTTCGACAGTCTTCGCCGCCATGCGGCGCTCATGGCTGAGATGGGACAGGAAGGCGGGCAGGATTTCCATCCGCCCATACTCGGTACTTAACCTTAATTGCCGCTTTAAAAGGCTGGCGCAGAATATGCACTGCGGCTGCTGCTATTCTTGGGTGGGGGACGCATGCGTTATCTTGGGATCGATCTGGCGCGTTCGGTCGCAGTTTTTTGCGTGGTTCTCGGCCACGCATTGGCCGCAGCAAATGTGAGGGAGGGCGGGCTAGCCCTCGACTCACTCCGGCTTTTTGTCAGCGTCTCTGCACCTGTTTTCTACTGCCTGTTCGGCTGCATGCTGCAGCTGGTCTACACGCGGCAGTACGCAGCTGGGGCTGAAACGGAAACGACCCTTCGCCTGCTGACCCGCGCTGTCCAGTGCTGGGCCCTCTACTGCGTCACCTGCGCCGCCTATTGCGTCTTTGCAGGCCTGCCGTTCACCTACTTCATCCGCTGCGCGCTGCTTCTCGGCGATACGCCGCTGACGGACATCCTCAAGTTCTATGCCGTGCTGCTGCTCTTGGCGCCGTTGCTTGTCAGCACAAGCGCGCGACTGGGTCTTTGGCCGATCATCGCCTTTTGCGTTGCGGTCCAGGGTGCATATCCGCTGGTCTCACATATACCGCCGATGCACGGCTATCCGGGGGCTGAATCCGTGTCGGCCTTTATCTATGGCGGACAATACATCGGCTACACCGGTCCGTCCGTGCTGCACGGCATCAGCTTTGTGGCGTTCGGAATGGCGCTTGGCCGCGTCTGGCAATCCCGCCCCGGCAAGGAGTTCCTGCTCTCCGGTCCCGGCTGGGGCATGCGCGGCGTGTTTGCATTCATGGTCGCGGTCACGATCGCTTGGGTGATCATCGGCAAGCAGAACCTCATGGACCCGGCCGTGCGGGTGACCCTGATCAACGAGAACCACCCGCTTTTCCTGCTTTTCGGCTGCACCGCGACGATTGCCTTCATCGACTTTTTCTCCGCCGTCCGCCGTTTCGCCGGCATCGGCGCAAAGTCCATCTGGATGGTGTTCGGGCGCACCAGTCTTTTCACCTTCTGCTTTGGCAGCGTCATACTTTATGCGGTGAGCCTGTACGATCCGGCCGCAGCGCCGGACCCGGCCCGGGTGATCTGGTCAACGCTTGCTGTGATGGTTCTCAGCCTTGCCTATGCCGCCTTCCGGGATGGACCGGTCAAGCGGATCAACCATCCCGTGATGCGCGCCTATCGCTGGATCGTCGACAAGAGCGCGGCGCAGTTCGTGGAATTCCTGACGCGTCCGTTCCTTCATGCCGGAGACAAGGACCACGGCGCCCACCCGCATCCGCACTAGGGCGGGCTGCCTTCCCAGTCGATGATGTAATCTTCCTGGTCTTCCTCGGAGATGCCTTCTTCTGATATCGTCCGCCCCCGGACGGAATGGCCTTCCTCGTGGATCCGGTTCCGGTCGCCGCAGACAAGATGGTGCCAGTCCGGCAGGTCCTTGCCATCCTGCACCAGGCGGTAGGCGCAGCTGTCCGGCAACCAGTCGACCGAGGCCACGGACGCAGGTGTCAGCTTTACGCAGTCGGGCACATATTTCTTGCGATTCTTGTAGTCCGAGCACTGGCACGTGCTTCCGTCGAGCAGCCTGCAGTGCAGGTTGGTATAGGCAAGCGCGCCCGTCTCTTCGTCCTCGAACTTGACGATGCAGCATTTCGCGCAGCCATCGCACAGGCTCTCCCACTCCTTGCGGGTCATCTCGTCGAGCGTCTTGGTTTTCCAGAAAGGCAGGCGGGTCATGCTTCCAGCGCGGCCCATTCCGGCGTTTTCTCGATCAGCGCTTTCGCGAACCAGCAGGAGGCCGACACGGTTTCGCCGTCTGCGATGATATCTTCCATCACGCGCACCACCAGCCGCTTGCCAAGGCCGCGCCCGCCGATCGCATCCGGCACGATCGTGTGGGTGATATGGCGGTGCTTGGGCTTCGGCCGCTCATAGGAGAGGTAGGCTTCTACACCGTCCACGATCAGGCTGTAGCGCCGGCGCGCGGCGTCATGAGTAATATCGTAGGTCACGCGAGTACGTCCTGCCATTCGGGATGTTTGCCAATCTGCGCCTTGGCGAAGGGGCAGAGCGGGATGATTTTGAGGCCCGCGTCGCGCGCATCTTCCACCGCGCGCTTCACCAGCGCCTGGCCGGCGCCCTTGCCGCGCAGCGCGTCGGGCACGCCGGTATGGTCGATGATCAGGCGGGTCGCGCCCGCCTTGGAATAGGTCATCTCGGCCGTGTGACCGTCGATGGTAGTAAGGTAGCGCCCGCCGGTCGGGCCGTCCTCGCGGGTGACGATGATCTCGCAGATCGGAAGAGCGGCGTGGTGGGAAAGAG
>DNFL01000385.1:10541-10941 GCA_003486945.1 Hyphomonas sp.
CCTCGCGGGTGACGATGATCTCGCTCATGGCCGGCTCCTTCTGGGCAGCAATGGCGGGAAAGTGGCGCTTCGCCGGGCAAAGCGCAATGGCGCCGGTCCTGATAGCACTTATGCGTCAGGCGAGGGCCCCAGCCCCCTGGCAGCCTGCGCCTACTTCTTCAGCGCGTCCTTGGCATCGCCGACCGCCTTGCGGACGTCGCCTTCGGCTTTCTTCAGCTTGCCTTCGGCCTCCAGCTTGCGGTTGCCGGATAGCTTGCCGGCGGTTTCCTTGATCTGGCCTTCAGCCTTCTTGGCCGCGCCCTTGATATGTTCCTTATCCATGGGAGGATTCCTTTCTGCTTTGGCGGCAGGCGTCTTCGCGGATCGAAAACGCCCCCTACCCAGCAGGCAAGCGGCGGGG
>DNFL01000385.1:11230-11475 GCA_003486945.1 Hyphomonas sp.
AGGGCAGAAAAATGGCACGCCTCCTCACCTTTCCGGGAATTCACTGGAACGCCGATGGCACCCCGGTCGCGGAGGCGCATGGCGATGTGTACTATTCACTGCAGGACGGACTGGAAGAAACGCGAGCTGTCTTCCTGCGCGGCTGCGGGCTGCCTGAGGCATGGAGCGGCCGGCGGCAGTTCACGGTTGCCGAAACAGGCTTCGGAACCGGCCTCAACTTCCTCGCGCTCTGGCAAATATGGCGC
>DNFL01000053.1 GCA_003486945.1 Hyphomonas sp.
GGGGTGGGCAGTTACAACCGTTGAGGCCAGCGCAGCACGGCGTCGGGGGGAGGTTTACAACAGGCCATGGTCTGCGTTCCGTGGCAGGGTCTGCAGGAAGTCGGCGAAGTGTGTCAGCGCCGGGCGCATATCGTCTTCCCGCCATGCGGCGACGGTGATGATGGTGTCGTCGACGCCCGTCAGCGGGCGGAGCGCAACGTCGCTGCGGATGTAGTTCGCGGTGCATTCGAGGTGGATAGTGACGCCGATGTTCGCGCTGATCAGGCCGAACATTCCTTCGGTGTTGTAGACCTCCTGCACGATCCTGGGCGCGAAGCCGGCCTTTAAACACAGCGCGTCGAGATGGCGGCGGAAGTGGCGCCAGCGCGCCATAACGCCGACGATAAATCCTTCGCCAGCTAGTTCGCTGATGTCCACCGTGGCTTGACGGGCCAGCGGGTGCGCCGCGGGCAGCACGGCGACGTAGCGATCATGCTGCACTGGGATGAGCGCCAAGTTGGCGCCGGCCACAGGGCTGGTGACGAAGGCGACGTCGATCTTGCGAATCGCCAGATCCTCGAGCTGCTGGTGTGTCGAGCCGTAGGTCAGTTCAATGTCGATCTCGGGGTATTTGCGGCGGAAGCCGTCCAGGATGCGCGGCAGCACCCCGGAGATGGCGAAGTCGGTATAGCCGATCGACAGCGTCCCGAGCTCGCCGCGCTGCGCCTTGCGCGCCTGGCGCACCGTCTCATCCAGATCTTCCATCAAGTCCTGGCAGCCCTTCAGAAACACGGTGCCGGCTGGGGTCAATTCCACTCTTCGGTTGTTGCGTTTGAACAGGCTGACGCCGAGTTGGTGCTCCAGTAATTGGATGCCACGGCTCAGAGCCGGCTGAGCCAGTGCGAGGTGTTCTGCTGCGCGCCGGAAGTTCAATGTGTCGGCGACGGCCAGGAACTGGCGGATCTGGCGAAGTTCGATCTTCATTGATGCTTTCCTGGTATCACCGATTAATGAAACGGTATTGTACAAGTTAACAACGGCTGTCTTATTGTTTCCTTATCACCCCATCAGCAGGGTGAATGCTGCGGGTAGGCGCGGTATTGCGCTCCTCGCGATGGATAACCAGGGACCAAGGTCCCGGAGAGAGACGGAACCCCATAATGGAAAGTACTTTTCACGGCATCGTCGCCTTCGCGCTGCTTGCGGCCATGCTGCTGCTGGGCAGCCTGCTCAGATACCGCATCGCCGCTTTGCGTAATTCGCTCGTTCCCGCCAGCATCATCGGCGGCATCATTGGCTTCGCGCTACTGTCCTCCGGCCTGATTCCGGGCTTCACTGCGGCCGACTTCACGTCGCTGACCTTTCACTTCTTCACGCTGAGCTTCATGTCCCTGTGCCTTACCGGCGGCAGCGACAACAAGGCCTTGTCGGGCGGCAGCATTGTCGTCGGCGGACTGTGGCTGACGTTGATCTGGACGATCAGCCTCGGCCTGCAGGGCGTGCTCGGCTACGGGGTTGTCGTCGCCTACGACGGCGTCACCGGAGCCGACGTCAGTGCGTTCCTCGGCGCGCTCGTCACTCACGGCTTCACCCAAGGGCCAGGCCAGGCATTAACCTATGGCGGCTTGTGGGAGCGCGAGTTCGGCATCGCCAACGCGACCCAGGTCGGCCTGATCTACGCCTCGCTGGGTTTTCTGGTCGCTTTCGCGGTCGGCGTGCCGATGGCGCGCTGGATCATCCGCAAAGGCCTGAACGCGAATAAAGCCTCGCGTATCGACGGCGAATTCCTCGCCGGGTTTTATGCGCCGAAGCGGCAACCGGAGGCTGGGCGCATGGTGTCCCACCCCGCCAACCTCGATTCGCTCGCCTTTCACATCTGCCTGCTCGGCGTCGCCTACGTCCTGACCCATGTGTGGCTGCTGTCGGTGCGCGACTTTGCTGCCGGTTTCACGCCCTGGGGCATGAACCTCGGGGTATTGTTCAGCCACAACATGTTCTTCCTGCATGGCCTCGTCGTCTGCGTGCTGATGCGTTCAGTGATCGACAAGGCGGGACTCGCCGTCTATGTCAACGATGAGACGCTGAAGCGCATTACCGGCGGCTCGGTGGACTTCATGGTCGTCGGCACCCTGATGAGCATCGAGTTCGCCGTGCTTGGTGCGCTGCTGACGCCGATCCTGCTGGTGTCTGTGGTGATCACGGTGTCGACGCTGGCCGGCTGCCTGCTGATGGGGCGCCTGAGCGGCAAGCTTGGCTACGAGCGCGCGGTGACGATCTTCGGTTGCTGCTGCGGATCGACAGGCAGCGGCTTGCTGCTGCTGCGCATCGTCGATGCCGATTTCAGTACATCGGTGGCAAAGGAACTTGCCTTCTACAACATCGCGATTGTCGTCGCCACCTTCCATATCCTGTTCATCTTCGCCCCGATTGCGCCGTCTCTCAGTGTCGGCACCTACGTCGCGATCTTCGGCGGCACTGCTCTTGCTGCGCTCGTTGCCGTGCCGTTCCTGATGAGGCGGACACGGGCGCTGGGGAGCTTGCCGGCTGCGGCGCTCGTGCCGGAGGCTCCGAAATGAGCATCAGGATCTTTTCCGCCCGACGCATCGTGACGATGGACCCATCGCTACCCGAAGCCACCCATGTCGCGGTCCGGGGAGGCAAGGTCCTTGGCGTCGGCCCGCTCGAGGAACTTCATGACTTGGGGGACTACGAACTCGACGAGCGCTTCGCTGACAAGGTGATCTTGCCTGGCTTCGTCGAAGGGCACAGCCATGCGCTCGAGGGGGCGATCTGGAAATACCTCTACCTCGGCTATTTTCCGCGTACCGATCCGACGGGCCGGTTGTGGGAGGGAGTGAAATCCCTGGCGCAGATGT
>DNFL01000093.1 GCA_003486945.1 Hyphomonas sp.
GGCGCGCCGGAAGGGAAGGCGGTTGTCAGCGTGCCGGAAAGGCGCGCTGCCAGCGTCAGTGCGCCGGGATGGCTCTTGTAAGCGCGCAGCACTTCCGCAGGCGCCATGTCGCGCACCGCTTGCCCGGCGTCGATGTAAGACGGGCTCGGCCCCGTCGTGATCAGCGGCGCAAGCGTGATGCCCGGCGGCAGCGTGCCGGCCACCAGCGCGCCCGGGGCGCCGAAATTCACCACGCGCACAAGGTCTGCCGTGATCGGATCGGACCGGTTCATCGCTTCGCGCGTGACGCCGAGGAACAGTGGGTGCGCCATCTCCTCCATCCGCCCGCCCGGCGTCTGCACCGGCACCGGCAGCGCAAACGCGGCGTCCGCCACAGCGTCCGGCGACAATTCCACGCCCCATGCCCGCCCAAGCCGGCCGAGGCTCGAGCGCGCCAGCTCATTGCTCATCCCGAACATGTCGCCTGTCACCGCGGTCTTCGCCGCAGGGTCGACCAGGAACACCGCGCGCCCGCCGCGCAGCAGGAACTGGTCGATCAGCCATTCCTGCCGGCTCGACAGCGGCGGCGGATGCGCCACCAGCAACACGTCCAGCCCCTCCGGCAGCGCGCCGAAATCCGGCGACAAGATCTGCATGTCGAAGCTGCGATCAATATCGCGCAGCAGGCTGTAGCCCGCCTCCGGGTCCGGCACGGTCATGCCCGCAAGCGCCGAGAGGATGCCGATGCGCGGCGGCTCCGGCTCGTCGAGCCGGCTGATCATCCGTGTAAGGTCATATTCCAGCGTCGTATCCTGATCCGGCGACAGGAATGGCAGGATGCGCATATCGTCGATCGTGTTGTGCCCGATGATGCCGAAATAGAGCGGATCCCCGCCGCCCGTCGGCACAGCCGGTATGCCGGCAGCCAGCGCCTCATCCTCCGCCGGCGAGAACGGCGCCGGATCAATCTCGCGCACCCGCACCCGCCCGCCGGAGCGCGCCTCATACGTCGCCAGCAGCTCGCGCACCCGCGCCGCATGCGCCTGGATCGCCGGGAAATCCTGCCCCGCCCGGCGCGCGTAGACAAAAGTCAGGTCCACTGGTTCGGCAATTTCCTTCAGCGTCGTTCCGGTCGCCTGCGACAGGGTGTAGAGCTTGCCCTCGGTGAAATCGATCCGCGCGCCGGACAGCAGCGACTGCGCCGCAATATTCCCCGCCAGCAGGATCGCGCCTGCCAGCAATGTCGACAGGATAATGTAGCGCCGCGTGTCCATCAGCCGAGCCTCTGGCGCGAGGCCCACAGGCAGTTGAGATAGGCAAAGGTCGCCGTGAAGCCGAGGAAATAGGCCACCACGCGCAGCTCCAGCACACCGCGCTGCGCGCTCTCGAACTGCGTGATAAAGGAAAACCGCGCGATCAGGTCGGCAAAGCCCGTGCCAAACAGCGTCTGAACAGTGGACAATACCAGCGGCCAGCCTGCCGCCGTGAACACGAAGGCGATCACCACGCTGATCACGAACGCCGTCACCTGGCTGCGCGACAGGGCAGACACCGACGCGCCGATCGAAAGGTAAGCCCCGGCCATCAGCAGGCTGACGAAATAGGTCAGCGCTATTGCGGCATTGTCCGGATTGCCAAGGAAGTTCACCGACACCCACATCGGCAAGGTCAGCAACAGGCCCACGCCCGCTACCGTCCAGGCCGCAAACAGCTTGCCTGCTACCAGTCCAGGTATCCCTACAGGCAGCGACATCAGGAGTTCATCCGTCCCGGCCGCCTGCTCATCCGTCCACAGGCGCATGGCGAGCGCCGGCAGGAAAATCATGTAGAGCCAGGGATGCCACGCAAAGAAGGGTTGCAGGTCAGCCACGCCGGTATCAAAAAACCGCCCCGCCTCCCAGGTGAACAGGCCCAGCGCCAGCAGGAAGACAGCGAGGAACACATAGGCCATAGGCGTCGAGAAATACGCGCCCAACTCGCGCCGGTAGGTCGCGGCAAATCCGCTGAACTGACGCTGCAGGTAGACGATCACAGCGTTTCGTCCTCGGTCTGGTCGGTCAGGCGCGCAAAGGCGCTCTCCAGCGTGCCATCCTCCGACCGCCGCGCAAGGCCCGCCGGCGTGTCATCCGCAACGATCCGTCCACGGTCGATCAGTACCGCCCGGCTGCACATCGCGGGCACCTCGGTCAGTGTATGCGTCGAAATCACGATGGCCTTGGTCGCCGCCATCCGCGCGATCAACGCCCGCACCGCGCGCTTCTGGTTCGGGTCCAGCCCGTCCGTCGGCTCGTCCAGCACCAGCACCGGCGGATCATGCAGGATCGCGCCTGCCAGCCCTACCCGCCGGCGATAGCCCTTCGACAGCGAACCGATGCGCTGGCCCAGCACCGTCGAAATTCTTGCGTCCGCAATCGCCCGGTCGATGGCATCGCCGCGCGCCTTGCGGGGCAGGGTGCGCACCTCGGCGAGGAACCGCAGGAATTCCGGCGGCGTCATGTCCTCATACAGCGGCGCGCCTTCCGGCAGGTAGCCGAGCGCCGCCTGTGCGCTGCGGCGTTCGGAGATGATGGATTTGCCATCAATCAGCGCATCGCCCATGTCCGGTTCCAGCACGCCGGCGATCATCCGCATCGTGGTGGACTTGCCTGCGCCATTGGGCCCTAGGAATCCGAGCACAGTGCCCTTCTCCACGGTGAAGGACACGCCCTGCACCGCCGTCTTGGTCCCGTAGGATTTTTCGAGCCCTCTGACTTCGAGCATAGTGCCTTGGGTGCCTCACCTTCTTGCGCCAGTCGTAGCCCGCTTGGCTTAACGCTTCCAGAGCGGGAAGCCGAAGATTACGCCGGTTTCAGGCACCAAACCGCGCCACTTCCTCCAGCACGCACTTCGCCGCCACCGCCACGATCTTCCCGCCATCCTCGACGCTTGATTGAGTCGGGTCAGAGCCGATGCGGCCATCCGGGAAATCCCGGCGATACTGCACGGCGTCGCCAATCGTGCCCGAGGGCGCAATCTTCGGGCTCATCGGCGTTTTCGAACGCTCGCGCTCCGGATAGGCCCAATAGGTGACGGATACTTCGGACGGCGTCGCGTGGCTGCCATGGCCGACCGGGTAGAGCTCGTTGCAGATGCCCATCACTTCCTTGAAGTCCCACCAGTCGCGCCGCTTCAGGCTGAGGCCCGGCCGGTTGTTCTCGCCGCGCGGATCAAAGCTGCGCCGCGCGTGGATTTCTGCAAATGCCGTCTCGATCGTGGCGATGTTTCCGCCATGCCCGTTCAGCCAGTAGAGCCGCTCGAAGCCGTGGCGCATCAGGCTCTCGGTCCAGTCCACCATCGCCGCAATCATCGTCGACGGGCGCAGTGTGATCGTGCCGGTAAAGCCGAGGTGATGCTGCGCGCAGCCCACATTGAAGGTCGGCCCTATGAGAATATCATCCGGCGCCAGGCTCTCGGCATGGTTGGCGATGATCTCCGGGCACAGCGCGTCTGTGCCGATAAAGCCATTCGGCCCATGCTGTTCGAACGAGCCGATGGGGATGACGATGGTTTTCGATTTTCTAAGCCAGCCTTCAATGTCCGGCCAGGTCGATACGGGAAGGCGCATGTGTTCAGTCCTTTCGGGGTCCGAGGCGGCGCGTTATATGCCCCATCTTGCGACCGGGGCGGGCCTCGCGCTTGCCATAAAGGGTCAGCGTATCATTCGGCCCGAGGCTTGCCGGGCTGACAAGCCCCGCCTCGCCGATCAGGTTGATCATCTCGGCATCGAACAGACGGTAGGTCGAACCCAGCGGCCATCCGGCAACGCAGCGCATATGCTGTTCAAACTGCCCTGTCTGGCAGGCCTCCGGTGTCCAGTGCCCGGAATTGTGCACGCGCGGCGCAAATTCGTTCGCCAGCAGCGTGCCATCCGGCAGTACGAAAAACTCCAGCGCCAGCACGCCGACATGCTCCAGCGCCTGAACCAGCCGCTGCGCCTTCGCGCGCGCCTCATCCTCCACCGCTTTCGGCAATCCGCTCGGCACCTGCGACAGCGAAAGGATGCCGTCCTTGTGCGTATTGCGCGGCGGCGCCCAGGTCGCCGTCTCTCCGTTGGCGGAGCGCGCGACGATCACGGAGATTTCGCACTGGAAGCCGACCGCCGCTTCAAGGATCGCGGGCGCGCCGCCAATCCTCTGCCATGCCGCCTCGGCCTCTTCCGGCGAGCGGATCCAGGCCTGCCCTTTGCCATCATACCCCTCACGCCGCGTCTTCAGCACGCCCGTGCCGCCGACGGCCTTCAGCGCGGCAATCACATCGCCAGGCCCATCCACCGGCTCGAAACGCGCGGTGGGAATATCCTGCGCATTGAGAAACGTCTTCTCGGTGAACCGGTCCTGCGACACAGTCAGCGATATCGCCCCCGGCCGCACCGGCGCGCCGGCCGCTTCCACCGCCTCCACCGTCCGTACCGGGACATTCTCGAATTCCAGCGTCACCGCATCGCAGGCTTTCGCAAACTCCGTCAGCGCCTCGGTATCGTCCCAGGCCGCTGACCAGACGCCCGCCGCCACCCGTCCTGCCGGCGGGTCTTCCTCCGGCGAATAAATCAGCACATCGAAGCCCAGCTGCGCCCCGGCGCTCGCCAGCATCCGGCCCAGCTGGCCGCCG
>DNFL01000028.1:0-6269 GCA_003486945.1 Hyphomonas sp.
CGCGGCAAGCTCAGCATTGCGGCGAGCTTCGACCTGCACGGCCACACGCAGGCCAGCGCCGCCCGCGCGCTGCCCGCTTTTCTGGAACATCAGCAGGCGGACGGTGCGCGCTGCGTCCTCGTCATCACCGGCAAGGGCAGGGAAGGGCAGGGCGTGCTGCGCCGCAACTTCCTCATCTGGCTTGAATCCGCAGCCGCCCGCCGCCTGGTCTCAGGCTACGCCGAATCCCACCCGAAGCATGGCGGCTCCGGCGCGTTTTATGTGTTCCTTCGAAGCGCAGATCAGCCGCGCTGAGCCACCAGCACTTCGGCCACCTGCACCGCGTTCAGTGCTGCACCCTTGCGCAGGTTGTCGCCTGTCACGAACAGGGCAAGGCCGTGCTTCACGCTGCGGTCCGGACGGATACGACCGACAAAGACCGGGTCCTTGCCGGTTGCGTCCAGCGCGTTCGGCACATCCGCCAGCACCACGCCGGGTGCGGTTTTCAGGATTTCTGTCGCTTCGTCTGCGGTGATCGGGCGCTCGAACTCGACATTCATCGACAGCGAATGGCCCGTATAGACCGGCACCCGCACGCAGGTGCCCGACACCATCAGGTCCGGAATGCCAAGGATCTTGCGGCTCTCATCGCGCAGCTTCAGCTCTTCGTCCGTGTACCCATCTTCGCCGAGCTTGTAGTTCAGCGCCACCACGTTGAAGGCAATCGGTACCGCCCATTTCTTCGGGGCAGGGAAATTCTTCGCGCTGCCATCCAGCGCCAGCGCGCCGCTGCCTGCGCCAACCGCATCGATCTGCGATTCCAGTTCGCTCACGCCGGCCACGCCGCCGCCGGATACCGCCTGATAGGTGCTTGCTACCAGACGCTTAAGCCCTGCCTTGTCATGCAGCGGTTTCAGCACCGGCATCGCTGCCATCGTCGTGCAGTTCGGGTTCGCGATAATGCCCTTCGGGATTACGCGCAGTGCGTCCGGGTTCACTTCGGAGACCACCAGCGGCACATCCGGATCGCTCCGCCAGGCCGAGGAATTGTCAATTACCACCGCGCCGGCCGCCGCCACTTTCGGTGCCAGCTCCAGCGAGGTTGATCCGCCCGCGGAGAAAAACACGATGTCCAGCCCGGAATAGTCCGCCGTGCCCGCATCCTCGACCGTGATTTCCTTGCCCATGAAGGCAATCTTCGATCCCGCCGATTTCGGCGAAGCGAAGAAGCGCACCGAGCTCAGCGGAAACTTCCGCTCCTCGAGAAGTGCGCGCATGTTTTCGCCGACAAGGCCGGTCGCGCCGACAATCCCGACGGCCGGACGGGCCGGCACCGGTAGACGAGCTGCCATTTGTTTTACTCCGGTCAGGGAAGATCAGTCGAAATCGCGGAACACGTCGTCAGCCGAGATGTCCTTCTTGAAGACATCCTCCGGCTCATCCTCGATCACCACCGGCGTGTCCTGTGCCGGGGCAAGGCCCGGGCCTTCGGCGCGCGCGGCTTTTTCCGCTTCGATCTTGCGGCGCTTGTCGGAGGCGCGCGAGATCACATCGTCAAGCTCGATCTGGCTGCACAGGCCCAGCGTCACCGGGTCCACAGGGCGGATGTTCTGCGCATTCCAGTGGCTCTTGTCGCGTACATTGTTGATCGTCGCCTTGGTCGTGCCGATCAGCTTGATGATCTGCGCGTCGGAAACTTCCGGGTGGTTGCGGATGAACCAGGCCACAGCATCCGGCTTGTCGGCGCGGCGGATCACCGGCGTATAGCGGCTGCCCTTGCGCTTCGGTTGCGGGATGTGGTCGATCTTCGAAGTTGCCACCTGCAGCTGGTAGTCGGGGTTCTCTTCGCCCCGCGCAATTTCCTCGCGCGAGAGAATGCCGCCGGCAATCGGGTCAACGCCGCGCATGTTCTCGGCCACGTCGCCGTCGGCGATGCCCTTCACTTCGAGATGGTGCAGGCCGCAGAATTTCGCGATCTGGGCGAAGGTCAGCGTCGTGTTGTCGAGCAGCCAGACAGCGGTTGCGCGCGGCATCAGGACATCGGCCATGGTGTGTCTCCTTGAAACTGTTTCTGCCGCCTGAAATGCAGCCGCCCGGCACTGGGGGTGCCGGGCGGTTCGGGTCCAGGCGGGCTGGTACCTTGGCGCCCCTATACGCCAGATGGCCCGCTTTGCAAAGGGAAGTGCTGGAAATCAGGGCAGCAGCAGGATTTTCCCCGAATGCCCGCCTTGGTTCATCCGGGCGAGGGCGGCTTCGGCCTCGGCCAGCGGGAAGGTTCCGTCCAGTACCGGCCGGATGGCACCGCTCAGCACGTGGGGCCAGAAATCGCGCTCCACTGCGTCCCGGATACGCCGTTTCTCCAGCACCGGCCGCGCCCGCAGCGTTGTCGCCATCAGGGAAAGCCGCTTCATCAGCACCGGGGCAAAGTTCACGCTCGCTGCAAACCCGTCCTGATACGCAATGTTGATGATCCGCCCATCCGCATTCGCCGCCGCTATATTCTTCTGGATGTAATCGCCGCCCACCATATCGAGCGTCACATCCGCGCCGCCTTCGGCTTTCACCACGTCCTCGAACACCTCGGTGCGGTAGTTGATCGCCCGTGTCGCGCCGAGTTCCCGGGCAAGCGCACATTTCTCGTCCGATCCAGCCGTCCCGAAAATCTTCGCTGCGCCCCACACGTTGGCCATCTGGAGCGCCATCACGCCGATGCCGCTGGTTGCGCCATGGCACAGGAAATTCTCGCCCGGTTTCAGCCCCGCCCGGTCAAACACATTCGCCCAGACGGTAAACAGCGCTTCGGGGAAACAGCAGGCGAGCGTGAGATCAAACCCCGCCGGCACCGCCATCAGCGAGCCTTCATCCGCCACCACATGCGTTGCATATCCTCCGCCCGCCAGCAGCGCGCACACCCGGTCGCCCACCTTGAACCGCTCCGTACCCGGACCGACCTCAGCCACGATGCCCGAAACCTCAAGCCCGAGAATGGGCGAAGCGCCCGGCGGCGGCGGATAGCGTCCGGCCTTCTGCGCCAGGTCCGCACGGTTGAGGCCTGCGGCGGCCACCTCAATCAACACCTCACCCTTGCCGGGCATCGGCCGGTCCATCTCCACAATGGCCAGCGCCTCGCCCGGCGCGCCATGCGCAGCTTTCATCTTCGCTGTCATCCTTAACCCTTTCACGTTCCCGGTAACGGGGATTCGAGTCGCTTCTAACCCGGCTTTCTGCTTTCTTGCAGCCCAGAACACGGGAGGCCGCAATGGCGCTGAACGATGAAGAACCCGTCCTGGTGCGCAAGGCGCAGGCGCTCGACCAGATGTCGGTGGAAGAACTCGCCTACCGGATCGAGCAGCTGAAAGCGGAAATCGCCGCCTGCGAAGCCGAGATCGAAAAGAAGAAAGCGCAGAAACGCGCTGCAGACGCCCTGTTCGGCGGCGGCAGTAATTAAGTCTCGTGAAAGGGCTGGCGGGCTAGTCTCTCCCGTCCGGCACCGAATGTGGAGGGGGCAGATGGCAGAACGTGATGCGGTGAGCACGCCCGAGGCATTCACCGGCGGCAAGCTCTTTGATACCGTGTTCACGCGCGGCATGGCCCTCGTCGAGGAAACCGCCGCCTATCTCGATGGCCCCGGCCGCGATCAGTCGAAAACCTTGCCGCGCGAAGCGGGCCTTACATACTCCGCCTGGAGTATGGAGCTGACCACGCGCCTGATGCAGGCCGCCTCCTGGCTGGTGATGCAGAAAGCCGTGCGCGATGGCGAGATGCGCCGCGAAGATGCCAGCGCCCGCAAATACCGCATCCGCCGCGACGAGCCGCCGCTCGATCCGTCCGCCCAGAAAGACAATGGCCTGCCGCCGCGTTTCCTTGAACTCGTCGGACGCGCAGAAGCCCTGTTCGAACAGATTTGCCGGCTCGATGAAGCGCTCTATCCGCCCGTCCGCGCGAAGGCTCCAGCCAACCCGGTCTCCGACCAGCTCGCCGCCCTCCAGAAAGCCGCCGAAACCGGCGCTTTCGATCCGCTGATGATCTGGCGGAAGAAGTAGGCCGCGCCTACAGCGCCCCGTTCGTCCGCAGGAACGCCATCACCTGCTCCGCGCAGAAGCCTTCCTTCACGGGCGCGCGCGAAATCGTCAGGCGGTGGAAGATCGGCCCCAGCAGCTGCTCCAGCACATCGTCCAGCTCGAAATCACGCCGGATCACGCGTTTTGCTGCCAGTTCAGCCAGCACCATGCGCAGCGGCTGGCGGATGTCGCGGCCAACCCAGGCGCGCCACACTTCGCCGGCATCCTTGTCATCCGCCGCCGCCAGCAGGGCCACGCGCAGCACGGCATGGCCGTGCCCGGTCCGCGCCGCAGCTTCCAGCGGAATGATCAGCGCGGTGATACGCTCCTGCGGGTCGCGCCCGCCTTCCGGCGCATCGGGGATCAGCGCGAGGGCCGCATCTACGCACATCGCGCCGATAGATGGCCACCAGCGATAGATCGTCTGCTTCGAAGCGCTCGCGCGCTTGGCCACCGAGTCGACGCTGAACCCGCGCCAGCCATTCTCGGCCATTTCCTCGCGCGCGGCTTCCAGGATCGCGGCCTTGGACACTTCGCTGCGCGTCGGCCCCTTGCGGGATTTGCCGCCCCCGGATGCCGGCGCCGGGGCAGGGGCCGTGCTGTTTTCATCGCTCGGGGTGGTCATGCAAATGCTCCTGATGGCCCCGCCGGACTATTACCGGATTCCGTGCGTGGGCGAAACTGACCGTTCCGTTCTAGGTGCCATTGGTTTCGAAAATGCTTGCAGCGAGATAGGAATTGCCTATCAGGCGGCGGGAAAAGTCAGGAGCACCACGATGAAAACCGTCGACGACCTGATGGCCGGCTATCGCCGGTTCCGCGCCGGTGTCTATGCCGAACAGGCCCAGCTCTACAGGGAACTCGGGGAGGGGCAGGACCCCGATGTCATGTTGATCGCCTGTGCCGATAGCCGGGCTGAGCCTTCCGACATCTTCAATGCCGCTCCCGGCCAGATGTTCGTGGTCCGCAACGTTGCCAACCTCGTGCCGCCCTACAAACCGGACGGCGGCCTGCACGGCGTTTCGGCAGCCTTGGAATTTGCCGTCAACGTGCTGAAAGTCCGCCACATCGTGGTCATGGGCCATGGCGGCTGCGGCGGCGTCTCCGCCAGCCTGCACGGGCCCCGCGACCTGCCGATCGGCGAATTCGTCACGCCCTGGGTCAAACTTCTGGATGAGGCCCGCCAGCGCGTGGTCGATTCCGGATCGCTCAACCCGCAATTCGCCCTGGAACTGGAAGGCATCGAAACTTCCCTCGCCAACCTGATGAGCTTCCCCTGGGTGGCCGAAAAGGTCGAAGCTGGCGAGCTCGAACTCCACGGCGCCTGGTTCGCCATCAAGCACGGCGAACTCCACTGGCGAAACCCGAAGACAAAACGCTTCGAAATCGTCGACCCGAAGGGCTGACCCCGCCTTCATCCTCCCCTGCGAAGCGGGGGAGGTGGCTCTGTGCGAATCCGCGAGACGGAGGGGGGAGCAACAAAAAACCCCCACTTCCACTCACAAATTCCAGCTCTTATATTCCTTCCCAGGAATGGGGACGTAGCTCAGCTGGGAGAGCGCGGCGTTCGCAATGCCGAGGTCGGGAGTTCGATCCTCCTCGTCTCCACCATCCTGCTTCGCGCCTTCGGCGCTTTGCAGGACTTGTCCTGCGGGGTGGCGCAGCCGCTTTTGGATGCCTCCCACCTGAGCCGGCATCCCGAACGGCTAATCCTTGAGCGCTGTTCTTATTTACAGCGCTGATGACCCTCAGCCCTCTTTCCCCGCGCGCGTGACGCCTTCGCGGATCAGTTCGCGGGCCTTGTCGACGCCGTACCAGCCTTCGACGCGGGTCCATTTGCCCGTCTCGAGGTCTTTGTAGTGCTGGAAAAAGTGGGTGATCTTGTCGATGAGGATCTGCGGCAGGTCGTGATAGGTGGCGATCTTGTCGTAATAGGCCGTCAGCTTCGGGTGCGGCACGGCAAGCACCTTCTCGTCCTGGCCCTTGTCATCGGTCATCAGCAGCACGCCGACCGGGCGCGCCCGCACGACCGAGCCTGGCACCAGCGGCCGGTTGCCCACCACCATCACGTCCACCGGATCGCCATCAAGGCTAAGCGTGTGCGGGATGAAGCCGTAATTGCAGGGATAGCGCATCTCTGTGTAGAGGAAGCGGTCAACGAACATCGCGCCCGACGCCTTGTCGATCTCGTACTTGATAGCGTCCCCGCCCAGCGGCACCTCGATCAGC
>DNFL01000028.1:6488-6728 GCA_003486945.1 Hyphomonas sp.
CCGCCCAGCGGCACCTCGATCAGCACGTTCACATCATCCGGCGGGTTGTTGCCGGCCTTGATCTTGGAGAGGTCCATCGGGTCAGTTTCCTTCGCTGGGGAGGGCAGGAGGGTTCCGGCGATCCGATGACGCGCTGCAGCATCAAGGTCAAGGCCCACCCGCCAGCGGGTGCGTTAACGCGGCGCCCTGTCGCTGAGCCAGCCGAGCACCAGCGCCAGCACCTCCTCCCGGCCAATATCG
>DNFL01000046.1:0-7244 GCA_003486945.1 Hyphomonas sp.
GTCCGGCAGGTCGGCGGCGATATCGACCTTCACTTCATACGGGGTCGTGTTTTTCAGGCGGCGCGTCAGGAAGTCGATATCGATCTCGCCGGAGGGATAGACAACGCGCATCGTCCGCTCACGGAATTCTGCGGCGCGGCTGGCGCGCAGCCTGGCCTTGCCGCCGCTGGCATAGGTGAAGATGGCTTCGGCCTCGTCGATATGGGTGCTGTGCACCTTGCGCCCCGTCGCCTCGACGCCGGTGAACTCGCGGCCGAGCATCATGGCGGCAAGGTCGAGATCGTGGATCATCAGGTCCCAGATCACCGAGACATCGCCTGCCCGCCCGCCCGGCGCCGGTGGGCCGGAGCGTACAGATTCGATCAGTTGCGGCACTTCCGGGATCGCCAGCACGCCCATCGCCTTCGCCACGAAACGTTCCTGATGGCCGACCTGCAGGATGCGCCCGAACGCAGCGGCGTCATCGGCGAGGTCGCGCGCGGCATGGCCGGTGAGCGCGAGCGGCTTTTCCACCAGCACATGGCGGTAGGCCTCGATGGCGACACGCGCCAGCGGCTCGTGCCAGGTGGCGGGCACGGCGATCACCACCGCGTCGCAGACTTCGAGGAAGGCGAGGTAATCGTCAAAGCCCCTGGCGCCGAAAGTTTCGGCGAGCGCTTCGGCGCGGGCGAGGTCGACATCGAAGATGCCCATCAGTTCTGCGCGCGCGGAGGCCGCCGCTTTCTGGGCGTGGTAGTTTCCGAATACGCCGGCTCCCGCGACGCCCACTTTCAGCTTCGTCATGCCCGTCTCATCCCTTTGACATCCGGAATGGCACCCTAATCGCGGCCCGGCAAGTGTAGTCGTCAGGGCGGATTCCTCGCGTCACCCCCTTCACAGGCCGCGCCTGCCGGTTCACATGGACCAGAGCGAATGACTGAAGTGGAGAATACAATGGGCAAGCTGACCTCGACCGAGTGGGCTCTCGCAAGCCGGCCGGTCGGCATGCCGAAACTGTCGGACTTCCAGACGAAGACTGTCGATGTGCCGGGTCCGGCGGAGGGCGAGATCCAGGTGATGAACACCTGGATGTCGGTGGACCCTTACATGCGCGGGCGGATGTATGACCGCGAGAGCTATGTGCCGCCCTTCCAGATCGGCGAGACGCTGCAGGGCGGCGCGGTCGGCCGGGTGACGGCTTCGGCGCATCCGGATTTCAAGGTGGGCGACCTTGTCTCCTCCTTCCTCGGCTGGCGCACGGCGTGGACGGCGAAGCCTGCCGCAGCGGCGGTGCAGAAGCTGCCGGCTTCGGGTCTGCCGGAGAGCGCTTTCCTGGGCGTGGCCGGTATGCCGGGCCTGACGGCCTATGCGGGCCTGCTGCGCGTGGCGGAATTCAAATCCACCGACACCGTGTTCGTTTCGGGCGCAGCCGGCGCAGTCGGCTCGACCGTAGTGCAGATCGCCAAGATCAAGGGCGCAACCGTGATCGGTTCGGCCGGCGGGGCGGAGAAATGCGCGCTGGTGAAGTCGCTCGGGGCCGATCATGTAATCGACTACAAGCAGGCGAAGGGCTTCGAGGGCCTCGTCGCCGCGCTGAAGGCGGCCGCGCCGAAAGGTATAGACGTCTATTTCGACAATGTCGGCGGCGACCACCTGACCGCTGCGATCGAAGCGGCGCGCCCGCTTGCACGCTTCGCGCTTTGCGGAATGATCGCGCAGTATAACGAGACCGGCAAACCCGAAGGCCCGCACAATATCATCCAGGCCGTGGGCAAGCAGCTGACGCTGCGCGGCTTCATCGTATCGACCCATGCCGACATGCAGCCGGCCTTCCTCGCCGATATGGCGAAATGGATCGCGGGCGGCCAGATGAAGTTCGAGGAGACGGTGATGACCGGCATCGAGAAAGCGCCGGACGCTTTCCTCGGCCTGTTCACCGGCGCGAACACAGGCAAGATGCTCGTGAAGCTCGCCTGACATGGCTGCGCTGTTTGACGCCTATATCATGGTGGACTGGAGCGCGGCCTCGAAGCCGGCAACGGGACCTAATTCGATCTGGATCGGTCTTCTGATGAAGGATGCCCGCCTGAAGCTGCAGTTCAAGGCGGTGAACATCGACACGCGCCTGAAGGCGCGCGCCTTCATCGAGGACATCGTCGCCAAGCTGACCAAGCGCGGCGACAAGGTGCTGCTCGGGTTCGACTTCTCGCTCGGCTATCCGGCAGGCACCGCGGCGGCGCTCGGCCTCGATACGTCGAAGCAGGCGCCGTGGGCGGCGATGCATGCGATGCTGGCGGGCCGCTACAAGGACAAGCCGGACAACAATTCCCGCCCGCGCTTTGCGATTGCGGCGGGGCTGAACTACACGATCTCGAAAGGGCCTTTCCCATTCTGGGGTGCTCCGCCTGCGGATCGTGCGACGACGCTGTCAGCGACGAAACCGGACTATCCGGCGGATGGCCCGCTTGCTGAATTCCGTCTCGCCGAACTTCAGCAGCGCGCAAAACCGGGTGCATCGCCGAAATCCTGCTGGCAACTTTACGGTGCAGGCTCGGTCGGCTCGCAAAGCCTCACCGGCATCCCGCATGTGCATGCCCTCAGGCAGGCCTGGCCGAACGCGCGCATCTGGCCATTCGAGATTGGCGAAGGCGGCCCGCTGACTGCTGAATCCCTAGCAGGAATCGACGTTGTGATCGCCGAAATCTACCCGTCCCTGGTGAAGACCGCGCCCGAAAAAGGCGAGGTTGCGGACGAGGCGCAGGTCCGTCAGATCGCCCGCCACTACGCTGATCTGGACGAAAAAAGCGCTTTGGGCGCTATTTTTTCCACAGGCAAATCGCTTTCCCCGGAACAGACCGGGATCATTACCGGCGAAGAGGGCTGGATTCTCGGGGTTTAGCCCGTGCTTATAGGGCCTCCGGCGTATCCACGCCTTCCGAATCGTGGGTAAGTCGGCCCCATGGCGCTGCAGGCGTCATTCAATTCTAGAGGAGAACCCCTATGAACAAGGGTGAACTGACCAAAGAGGTGGCTGCTGCTTGCGGGATTTCGCAGAGCGAAGCAGGCAAGGCCGTTGATGCTGTCTTCGACACCATCGCCCGTTCGGTCAAGAAACGCCAGCAGGTTGCAATTGCCGGCTTCGGCACGTTCGTTGCCAAGACGCGCAACGCCCGCGAAGGCCGCAACCCGGCAACCAAGGAAGTGATCAAGATTCCGGAAAAGACATCGGTCGCCTTCAAACCGGCTTCCGTTCTCAAGGATATCTGATCTTCCTCTCCCCTAGTGGGGCAGTAGAGCAGAATTCGCGGCGCGTTCCGATATGGGGCGCGCCGCTTTCCATTCCAGCAGCAGCACCTGCAGGATTCCGGCGACGAACACGCCGACGAACGCCCCTTCCAGTACCCCGGCTGCGCCGCGCTCCAACGTGATCGCCAGCCAGTAGCAGATCGGGATCATCACAACGAAGAAGGACCCGATATGGATGCCGCTTGGCAGCCACACCATGCCTTGCGCACGCAGGGCGAACGATGCCGTCGCCTGCACGCCGTCGAAAACGGTCGCAAGCGCGGCGAGCCACAGGAGGCCCGCAATCGCCGGCGCCAGGGCGATGCCGCCGATGATCGCATCTTCGCGCACCAGCAGCACGGAGACCGGATGCGCAAAGATTACCAGCAGCACGCCAAGGAGGATGCCCATCACTGTGGTGGCTACCACGCCGAGGCGGCCGGCATTTCTGACTTCTTCCTGATTGCCGCGCCCGATAGCCTCGGCGACGCGCACGCTCGTGGCTGTAGCGATGCCGAGGTAAACCATAAAACACACCCCCATCACCTGAACGGAGTATCCATAGACGGCATTCGCCGCGATAGAGACCCAGGTGGCAATGATGAAAGTGATGTTGAACCCGCCCCATTCGGCGATGTTGCTGATCGCGGTGCCGGTGCCGACATTGAACTGGCGGCGCGCTTCACCGGCCGGGGCCGGCGGCGAGGCGGTGAAGGCAGGCGTCAGGAAGAAGACCAGTGCAAGCATCACCGCCGCCATCAGCGCGCGTGTGATGCTGGTCGCCCAGGCGACGCCCTCGGCGCCCATCGGCTCGACCCCGAACGCGCCGGCGACGAGGATGATGTTGAGGATGAGGTTGATGATCACGCCCGCATACATCACGAGCGTCACCAGCATCGGCCGGCGCAGCGCTTCGAGATAGTAGGAACAGGCCTGCGCGATCATGTGGCCGGTGAGGCCGAGCGCGAGGATACGCGTCACCTGCGCGGTCTCGGCGGCCACGATTTCGGGTGCCAGCGCTTCGCCAGCCGTCTGGCTCTGCGGCGCAATGGTGACGAAGATCCAGTGGAAGAGCGGGCCAGCCGAAGGCAGGAGCACCAGTGTCAGCACAGCGCCGAGTACCGCCGCCCACAAAAGGCCGCGCCGGAAGATACGGCCAGAGCCCGCTTCCTGGCCGGTGCCGAGCATTTCGGAGGTGAGCACCTGCACTCCGAGCAGGATGCCGATACCAAAACCCAGCGACACGCCAATCGGCAACCAGGCCGACAGGACAAAGGCGAGTTCCCCCGGCGCGAACTGGCCGAGCACGATGGCATCCGTCAGGCCCATCAGCATCATTGCCATGCGGCTGACTGCAATCGGCACCGACAGGCGCAGCAGATCTGCAATATCCGAAGGCTTTGCCCAGGCGGGCAGCCGGAACGTACTCATGCCTGCCCTCCCTTTGTTTGACCGGGTCTGATGCCTGGTTTCAGACCAGCCGGCCCGTATGCCCGAAGCGGGAATCCCGGGCAAGCGGAGAGTTAATCTCCCAGACTTTTTGCAGGACAGATTCCGCGAAATTGCGGGCGCGGAAACCTTACTGCCCTGACCGACCGGAAATTCCGGGTTGATCCTCCTGCCATCCTAAAGCAGTTTCCGACCCGACACCTGCTCACCGGCTCGCTCAAAGGGGATCCTGCCGATGCTGCTTACAAGATGGCTTAACGCCGCTTTTGTCTTACTGCTTTTGGCTTGCTGGCCCGCAGGCGCGGAGCCCGCTCTGACGCCAGGCGACGAAACGAAGGCAATCAAACTCGATTATAAGGACCGCCCTGGCGGCGCTGGCCGGTTGGCAGCGACGGAGATCACCCTCTCGGCGGATCCGCAGCGATTCTATGTCCGAGGAACGGATGTGTCCGCGCCCTTCTCCGTGCAGGTGATTGCGGCCAGCAAGGACAGGCCGCTGGATGTGACCCTGCATCGCCAGCACTGGGGCAAGGCAGTCCAGTCGGGATCGACCGGCAAGGAT
This sequence comes from Hyphomonas sp., assembly GCA_003486945.1. Classification (GTDB taxonomy): domain Bacteria; phylum Pseudomonadota; class Alphaproteobacteria; order Caulobacterales; family Hyphomonadaceae; genus Hyphomonas. The sequence continues at coordinate 5,276 of DNFL01000046.1, forward strand.
GGCAGTTTCGTGTTCGAGGGCCGCGCGTACGGCGATGTCGGCGTACAACTGACCTCACCGGACGGCGCACCAGCCCGGGCAACCGTCGTGTTCTGGCAAGGCACGCCTGCCGCGCCATCGATGGCGAAGGTCTACACCAATCCGGAACAGATGAAGGCAGCCAATGCCGGCAGCGCCGGGGGAACGGGCGGAACATCCTTTATCATGTATGTAATCGCCGGCTTGCTGGCGGTGATCGTCGTGTTTCTCGGCATAATGCTGGTGCGCCGGGGCAAAGGCGGCAGCGCGGCCATGCTGTTGATCGGCGGCATGACGCTTGCCGCGATCCAGATGCCGCCGCCCTCCTTTGCGCAGGGCGAAGATGCACCAAATCCATTCGACATCGGCAGCGAGCAGAAACCCGCCCCCTCATCCGGCACGCCGCGAGAATTGAAGCCGGGCGAAGTGCCGAACCCTTTCGATGTCGATGGCCCGGTGCCGGAGATTCAAGGCGACAAGGACAAGGATGCATCCGCCGGCAAACCGGAGGACAAACCGAAAGATTCCTTCGAGAACCCATTCACCGGCGAAACGACTACAGGCTCAGGCCGCCCCATTGAACTGAAACCTGAAGACTTTGATCCCAGCAACGCGCCGAAGGAAGATGCGCCGGTCGATGACGGGTACAAGGACAGGCTCGACCAGGCGGAGCAGCGTATCCAGGACCTTCACCGCGAAGCCTCTGCGAACCGCGCGGAAATCGAGCGGCTGCGCATGCTGGTCGAGTCCGATCGGAAGAACGAGCCTGACCCGTCGAACCTTCCGCCGATGCCATTGTCGTGCCGCCCGCCATCAATCGAGCGGGGCACCTCCGACAACGCGGCGGAGGCAGCTTGGAAAAACTTCGATGATTGCCAGGCCTGCTACCGTGAACCCCTGGCTCAACTGGATGAACTGCTGCTCAATTATGAACGCCTGCGCATCCTCTACATGAGCACATCCGATTTCGTCGACACGGCGATCACGATGGGCGACACGGTGCCGAAGCCGCACCAGTTTGTTGAAATGGCCTGGGCGAAGGAAAAGGCCGGCATCCAGAAAAGCTTCCAGCAGACGAAGGAGGCCTATGACAACAAATGGGCCGAGTTCAATGACCGGCTGATCGGCCTGCTGGATGAGGTGGGCACCTGCGAAGCGAACCTCAACAACAACCCGATGTGGCGCGAGACCGAAGGCCGGTTGTTCTACAATACGATCAAGGCCAGCTATCAGAGGACGAACTGACGTGAAACACATCAGCCCGGCGTTTGCGGCGCTGGCGGCATGCCTTCTTGCGGCATGTGGCGGCGCCTCCACTCCTCCTGCTACGGATGAAACGAGCGGCGCACCTGCTGAAGCCGCAGTAAGCCCGGAAGCGGCGGCAGACGCCGGCCCTGCGCGCCCGGCAGGCCTGCCAGACACGGCCATTGCGGTTACCGACATGGACGGCAAAGTCTTCTGGGTCGAGCCGCGCGGTGAAGGCCGGGTGGCGCTATACGAGTTTTATGAGGACGGGCAGGTCGGCGCGACGGCAGGAACGATTGAGCAGCTTCAGGAAGTCTACCCGACGCTGGACCTGAGCCCGCTGACGGATGGTTCGTTTGCGGAGGAACCAGCTGAAGAGGATTCAGGCTCCGGCATTGATGCGCTGCGGGCAAACCGCGACAAGCTGGTCGACGTGACGCCCGGTGCCCAGGAAGCCATCGATATGGCCCGGCGCGGCACGGTGCTGGACCTGACCGGCCCGACGCTGAAGCACATGCTCGAGAGCATGGGTAGCCGCCTCGCAATGACGGATGAAGAACTGCAGGCTCTGCTCATGCAGTCCGATGGGCGTTTTACGGTGACGCAGGCGGAGCTGAAGGCGCTGACCAAGGAGGCCGGGGCGAACGGCGTCACCGAGGCGCAGCTGCGCGCCATGATGCCGCTGACGATGGCGGCGCCCGCCGCA
>DNFL01000046.1:7467-18956 GCA_003486945.1 Hyphomonas sp.
CGATGGCGGCGCCCGCCGCAAAAGTTGACAAGGACGCGCCCGGTAAAGGCCGGGTCAAGGATGACTGCCCCGGCCTCGTTTATGGCCGCGGCGACCGGGAAATCTGTTTGCCACTGGGCGCCCTTTCCTTCGCCGACAAGGCCGTCAGCTTCACACCGGGCGCGAAGAAGTCCAAGCCACCCTTCGATTATCCCGGCAGCGCGCTCGGTGAGCCGGACTACAAGAACACCTACAGCGCAGACTTCATTTCGCTCGGCTGCGACGGCGTTCTTGTCACTCAGTTTACGGACAACATCCTCGTCGATGTCGAGGGCGTGGACCTCTATATCTTCGAGATCGGCCCGGTCGTCGAGCGCACGGAACTTGCCATTTCTTCAGACGGTACGACATGGGTGGATGTCGGCGTCATCGAGGGCGCACGCTCTGATGTCGATATTGGGCCATTCGTGAAGAAGGGCGACAAGTTTCCCTTCGTGCGCCTGAAGAATGCCAGCAAAGCTTGCGGCGGAAATCACGCGGGTGCGGACATTGATGCGATCGCGGCAGTTGGCGCCGAGATCCGGCTATCGCTGGACAGTGCGCTTCTGTTCGATGTGGGCAAGTCCGATATCAAGCCCGAGGCAGAGCGCGCGCTTCAGGACCTCGCCCAGCAGCTTGAGGATTTTGGCAGCGACATCCGCGTAACCGTTGAAGGCCATACGGACTCCACTGGTTCTGACAGCGCAAACAAGACGCTTTCGGAAAACCGCGCGAAGTCCGTCTGGGCCTACCTGTCGAAGCATATATCGCCCGTGCCGAGGGATGTGACCATTGCCGGCTACGGCGAAAGCCGTCCGGTAGCGGACAATTCGACCGAGGAAGGCCGCGCACAGAACCGGCGCGTCGATATCCTCATCCTGCCCGGCAAGAAGGGCTATCTGAAGGAGTGAGCCGATGAACACCCTCAAAATTCTGCCCCTGCTTGCCGCGATTGCGATGTCTTCCGGCTGCGGAGGAAGCGATACGGCCGCGCCGGTAGAGGCGCCCGCCACGCCGGAGGCCGCGCCTGCTGCTGCCGAGCCCGGAGGAGCAGCTGCACCTGTTACCACAGGGAATTTCGACTGGGACAAATGGGCGGCGGTCGTGAATGAAAACCCGTGCAACTGGTTGGGGGCGGATGACCTCGCCGCATTGGGCATTCCGGAAACTGGCACGCTCGAAACGACTGCGACCGAAACGCGCTGCGTCTGGAAAGATGCCGGCGGCGCGCAAGTGTTCAGCGCAGGTGTGCAGACCTGGGACAGCGCCGCAAACCTCACGGGTGAGCGAGCAGAGCAAGGGAAGCTCGCCGGCGAGATGGACAGTTTCAGATTGGTCGGCAATTCTGACGGCACGGTGACTGCCGTCTATCGCCGCGACCGCGGCCGACTTTCGATCTTTCCGAATGCGGACAATGAGACAGTCATGATCCTGATCAACGCACAGAAAACCATGCGCGACGAAGACGCGGCAAAGGCCGCGAAGGACGAGCGTGCTCAGGCTTTCGCGCTGAAGCTGCTTGAAACTTACGGCCTCTGAGGCGCCTCAGAAAAGCGTGAAAGCGCCGTTGGCGATGTTGTGGGCCACGACCGGCAGGAGCAGGCTGCCGGTACGTTCGCGCAGCCAGAGTAGGAGGAATGACGGCACGCCGGTCATCGCAAAGGTCATCAGGTCGAAGTCGACGACGCCTGCCTTGTAGCTGAGCGCGTGGGTGAGGCCGAACAGGATGGTCGTCAGCAATCCGCCATAGCCGATGGGCGCGCCCAGAAGGTTTGACTTCGAGCGAAAGGATTCGTTCAGTGCCAGCAGCAGCGTGCCGCGATAGAAGAGTTCTTCGTCGAGGCCGGGCATGGTCCACTGGAAGGCGATGGTTTCGAGACTGTCCGGCTTACCGTCCGCGCCGCTGATGGCGAGGCCGAAGAACAGGAGTGCGAGGCCGGCGAACATCACGATCGCCCCGCCCCAGCGCGGGCCCTGGTCGAACGTCATGCCGCAGCGTTTCCAGCCGAATGCCGGCAGCGCCATCACCGCGAGCGTGCCCGCGATGGCGGCGAGCTTGCCCGCCCAGTTCCAGTCTGCCCCGGTCAGCAGGTCGGGGATCATCCAGAAGCCGCGCGTCAGCAGCGCCTGATAGACAAGGTTCAGCACCAGCGCGGCAACGAGCCATTGCCAGCGGAAGCTGCTGCGGAAAACCAATGCTCCCGCCAGGCCGAGGCCTGCAAGGATCCCGGTCTCTATCAGTGTCCGGATAAGCTCATTCACGCACGCGCCCTCTTCCTGTTGCATTCCTCAGATGCAACGGGCCGGGCGTCTGGATGCAGCGGTTCTGAAATTCCTACGAATTTGTCATTCGCCGGCGCCTCGCGCAGGGAACGGCCCGTCGCTAAATCTATCGCGGGGGGCGCATTGAAAACATTCAAGGCGGCCGGTTGTGGCGAAGAGTTCAGCAGACCAGATGCGGCCCCGGCTGAGGGCGGTGCAGCCTGGTTTCTGCGCGGGGTTCACGGCCAAGGGAGCGCCCTGCAAACGGAGAGTAAAGAGCGGCCCGTACTGTGTGCATCACCAAGAGCCTACCTTCGAGCGCTGGAACCGGGAGCTGAGCGCGGAGCTCTACCTCAGGCATCTCAAACGGCATCCCTATCTACAGGACAACCTGCGCCGGGCAGGGCTCAGCACACTCCATCTCAATCCGCCTGTTTTGCCGCCCCCACCGAACGCTGATCTGACGAACGCCAGACCGAACGTTCTCGAAGAATTCGTATACGGCATTCTCTCAGCAATTGCGGTTCTGGCCGCCCGGGTTTTCTACGGATTGGCCATCGTCGCATTGGCCTTCGTCCCGATGCTCGCCGTGGGCGCCGTCGGCATCTTCGTGATGGTGTTCATCGGCGCCGGCGTGGCGATTCTGAAGATGGCGGCGTATTAGCCACCCGCCCCTATCCCGCCTTGCGTGCGGCTTCGGAGCCGGCTTCCACGGCCTGCAGTTTTTCCGCAACGAGGAAGGCAAGCTCGAGGGCCTGCTCGCCGTTGAGGCGCGGATCGCAATGCGTGTGGTAGCGGCTGGACAAGTCTTCTTCCGAAATCGCCTGCGCGCCGCCGAGACATTCGGTGACGTTCTGGCCGGTCATCTCGAAATGCACGCCGCCCGGATAGCACCCTTCCGCAGGCAGAATATCTATGAATTGGCGCACTTCGCTCAGCACGCGGTCAACCGGACGCGTCTTGAAGCCGGTGCCGGTTTTCAACGTGTTGCCGTGCATCGGATCACACGACCACACCACCGTGCGGCCGGATTTCTTCACCGCGCGCGCCAGCGGCGGCAGGCCTTTCGCCACGCCTTCCGAACCGAAGCGCGAGATCAGCGTGATGCGGCCGGGCTCGTCTTTCGGGTTCAGCGTTTCGATGAGGCGCAAGAGCTCGTCGGTTTCCATGCCGGGGCCGCACTTGATGCCGATGGGGTTCTTGATGCCCTTGCAGAAGTTCACATGAGCATGATCGATCTGGCGCGTACGGTGGCCGATCCACAGCATGTGGGCGGAGGTATCGTACCAGTCGCCGCTGGTGGAATCGATGCGCGTCATCGCTTCCTCATAGCCGAGCAGCAGCGCTTCGTGGCTGGTGTAGAATTCCACCTGCGCCATCTGCGGCACGGTTTCGGCGTTGAGGCCAACCGCTTCCATGAAGCGCAGCGAGGCGGAAATCTGGTCTGCCAGTTTCTGGTAGCGTTCGCCCTGCGGTGAGCGGTCGACGAAACCGAGCATCCAGCGCTGCACGTTGGCAAGGCTGGCATAGCCGCCCTGGCTGAAGGCGCGCAGCAGGTTCAGCGTGGCCGCCGATTGCGAATAGCCCTGGATCAGGCGCTCGGGGTCCGGGTAGCGGGCCTCGGGCGTGAATTCCATGCCGTTGATATTGTCGCCCCGGTAGGAAGGCAGCGTGACGCCGTCGATGGTCTCGGTTGGCTCCGAGCGCGGCTTGCCGAACTGGCCGGCGATACGGCCGACTTTCACCACGGGCTTTGCCGCCGCGAAGGTCAGCACGACCGCCATCTGCAGGATCACACGGAACGTGTCGCGGATATTGTCCGGGTGGAATTCCTTGAAGCTCTCGGCGCAGTCCCCGCCCTGCAGCAGAAAGGCCTTGCCGGCCGCCACTTCGGCCAGACGGGTCTTCAGGCGGCGCGCCTCGCCCGCAAAGACGAGCGGCGGAAAGCTCCGCAGACGGGCCTCAGCAGCCGCAAGCGCACCCACGTCCGGATAGTCGTCGGGGATGTGCTTGGCGGGGAGTTTTCGCCAGTCGGAAGGATGCCAGGTCATGAGGTACGCGCTCCACTAAGTGCCGCGGATAAAACACATGGCGGGGCTCTGCTCAAGTTTCACCATAATTTCACAGCACAAAGCTGGCCGATTCGGGGTTCTGGCGGCTAAAAAGACGCGGGGATTCAGGGGTTCTGCACGGGGTCCGGCACAATGCCGCATGTCTATATCAGCCATTCCGGACAGGATCCGGATGCCCTGCTCCGGCTTCACGAGGCCCTGAGAACCTCGGCTATTGCCAGCAAATACGCCGTGGGAGAGCCAGACCGGGAGGCTGCGGACGGCGAAATCGGCACCGCTTTTGCCGTCATCGTGCTCGTTTCCGCTGCGGCAGTGCGCTCGCGGGCCGTGAAGCAAGATGTCGAGGCGGCCAAATCCATGGGCCTGCCGATCATCCCCTACCAGATCGACAAGGCGCGCCTGACCGGCTTCTTCAAATCCGAAGTGCTGCCGCACCTGCATCTTTCTTCCACACAGCCGGACGGCCTCGCCCGCCTCGTCGCCGAGACGCAGGAGGCCTACAAGAAGAAGTGCCCCGTGGTGGCGGTGATGAACCTGAAGGGCGGCGTCGGGAAAACAACCGTCACGGCGCAGCTCTCCGGCGCCTGGCAGGAGAGTTTCGGCGGCCGCGTGCTGCTGATTGACCTCGACCCGCAATACAACCTCACCCAGACCTTCTACAGCATGGAAGAGGCCGATGCCTCCTCCGGCACTGACCGCTCGGTGATTTCGCTGTTCGAACGCTCGCGCCTGCACGCGCGCGATGCGACATCGCCTGCGGAGAACTGGCTGAGCCTGACGACAGCGCCTTTCACGCCGGCGGCACGCGATGCCTATGTGCACGATATTCTGGGTACGGACGGCCCGCCCGGACGGCTCGACATCATCTCCGGTCAGTTCGAGATTTCGAAATACGCCTTCGCGAACGACCGCGACGCCCTCGCCGCGATCAAGCAGCATTTCCTGCGCTCAATCGATCACTATCGCAGCGAATACGATCTCATCGTTTTCGACACCAACCCTAACGCCACCTTCCTGACGCGCTGCGCGCTGGAAGCGGCTGACCGCGTGATCGCGCCGATGCATGCGGACATCTATTCGCTGCGCGGCGTGCGCCTCTTAAATCTCGTGATCCGCGATCAGGTGGAGGAGTACAAACGCCCGGCGCTCTCCGTGCTGTTCAACGCCGTTGGTCGCAACGAGCAATCGACTTTCGAAGGCGATGCGCGCAACGGCGTCTATGATCAGATCGCTGGCTTCCCGCTGTCAAAGGCGCTGATGAGTGCCGCGCTGCCCCGTTCGGCGCACCTCGCCGTGAAGGCGCCGCAGGACGGCCAGCCCGCCTGGAAACAGCTCCTCGCCCATTCCGGCCGCGGCGGCGGCCTCGGCGCCATCCGCAACAGCCTCAAACAGATCGCGATCGAGCTGAAGAGTTTGAGCGAGGGCGGCGCGGCGCACTAGGCTGGCGCCGCCCATTTGTTCCTGATCGTGACGAGTTCTTCCGCAGAAGACGGATGCAGCGCGCATGTGCGGTCGAAGTCTTCCTTCGTTGCGCCCATCTTCACCGCGATGGCGACCATCTGGATCATCTCGGCGGCATCTTCGCCGACGATGTGGACACCGACGACCACATTGTCGGATGCCCGCACGACGATTTTCATGAACACGCGCTCGGCGCTTCCGTTCAGCGAGTTCTGCATTGGCTTGAAGTTCGTCTTGTAGAGATCGATCTCGCCAAATTTCGCGCGCGCTTCAGCTTCGCTCATGCCGACCGTGCCGACTTCGGGCTGGGTGAACACGGCGGTTGGAATGTTCGTATAGTCCATCTTCCATGGCTTGCCGCCGAATTCCGTGTCCGCGAAAGCGTGGCCCTGGCGAATCGCCACTGGCGTCAGGTTCACCTGGTCGGTCACATCGCCCACGGCAAAGATGTTCGGCACGTTCGTGCGCGACCATTCATCGACGATCACCGCGCCGTTCCCGTCCAGCGCAACGCCTACCTTCTCCGCGCCAAGCCCATCCGTGTTGGCAATCCGGCCCACGGCCATCATCACCACTTCGGCTTCCAGCGTGTCGCCATTCTTCAGCTTCACGCGGCGCACGCCGTCCGCCCCCAGATCAATCCGCTCGGCAATCGTTCCGGTGATAAGCTTGATGCCCGCCAGCGCGAGGTTGCCGGTCACGATATCCTGCACATCGCTGTCAAAGCCGCGCAGCACTTTTGCGCCGCGATAAACCACCGTCACATCCACCCCGAGCCCGGCATAGACATGCGCGAACTCGAGCGCGATATATCCGCCGCCCGCGATGATCATCCGCTTCGGCAGCGGGTCGAGGAAGAAGGCGTCGTCCGAGGCAAGCGTATGCTCCACACCCGGCAGCTCCTCCGGCGTGGGCCTCCATATGCGCCCGCCGGTCGCGATCAGGATCTTGTCTGCGGTCACAACGCGGCCGGATTTCATCAGGCGCACCGTGTGCGCATCCACAAACTCCGCGCGCTCTTCAAATATCTCTGCGCCCGCGCCATTCACATTGCGGCTGTAGATGCCGGAGAGCCGGTCGACTTCCGTATGCATGGCCTTCAGGAAGGCGGTGTGGTCATAGGATACGCCGTCTACGGACCATCCGTATCCGGCGGCGTGTTTGATCTTCTTGCCATAGTCGCTGGCATAGACCATGAACTTCTTCGGCACGCAGCCGCGCACCACACAGGTGCCGCCCATGCGGTATTCCTCCGCGACAGCCACTTTCGCGCCCGCCAGCGCTGCGATCCGGCTTGCCCGCACACCGCCCGAGCCACCTCCGATCACGAAGAGGTCATAGTCATAGGTCTTGTCTGTCATGAGATTTTCCGCGGGTTGTGCCAGGCTCGCTGCGCACCAGATGGCCGGTCAGCGGGCGGGTTTCAAGGTCACCGTTCGGTCGCGCCCTTTCCGGCAATGATGTGGGAACGGAATTTCGCGATCCGCGCCTGCCGGGTCGCGCTCGCCTTTGCGCCGTTGAGATTGATCACATAGCTGCGCTGACGGCCGGGCGTCAGGGCATGGAAGGCTTCTGCGAGTTCCGGATCGGCGTCGAGTGCTTCGACCAGTTCCTCCGGCAGTTCGATTTCCTGCGCCGTCTTTTGCGGCAGGATGCCTTGCTCCGCATAGTCCATCGCTTCGGCAATATAGGCGCGGAGGACCTTCTCCATCCGCGCCGGCGCTTCATTCTCCCGGAAGAACAAGACGCCCGCCTCGCGCGTGTTCGGCCCGGCTTTTTCGAGGATGCCCTCGGGGTCTTTCATCAGGCCGGGATTGAAGAAGCTCATCCGGAAGTCGTTCCGGAACGCGCCGAACAGCGTGATATTGCGCCCGGCATGCATATAGACCGGGTGGCCCCATTTCACCGTTTCTGTGAGGCCCGCCGCAAGACAGATGCGGCGTAGGCCGGCGAGGCCTTCCATCCATCTCTGTACGGAACAATCCGCCGTCGCAAACCGGTCGCAGCGCCCACATCCCTTGCCGAAATAGTCTGCAATCTCGGTGATCACATCAATACTCGATGATCCGCGCGCCGGTCTCGGTGCCGAAGATCACCGTGCGGGCGAGGCCGATGAACAGGCCGTGCTCAACCACGCCGGGCACGCCGGAAAGATAGGCGGCTGCGCGCGGAGGATCGGGGATCAGCGTGCAGTGGCAGTCGAGAATGTAGTTGCCACCATCGGTGACGAGCAGGTCGTGGCTGCCCGGCTGTTTGCGCAGTTCGACACGCGGGCGCGCAACGCCGGATGCCGACAATGCATCGTGCACCTTCTTCGCCGTGATGGTGTAGCCGAACGGCGTCACTTCCACCGGCAGCGGAAACGCGCCGAGCGCCTGTACATCCTTCGTCGGGTCCGCGATCACCACCATGTGATCCGAAGCGTTGGCGATGATCTTCTCGCGCAGCAGCGCCGCGCCGCCGCCCTTGATCAGCACGCCGCCAGGGCCGGCTTCATCCGCGCCGTCGACGGTGAGATGAATGCGGTCCACCTGTTCGAACGGGATCAGCGGCACGCCGAGACTGCGGGCGAGGTCGCGCGTCTGCAGGCTGGTTTCGATACAGCGCACGATCAGGCCATCCGCGATTTCATCCGCCAGCAGCTCGACAAAATATTTTGCCGTCGAGCCTGTGCCGAGGCCGATGGTCATACCGTCCTCGACATATTCCATCGCGGCGGCGGCTGCGTTCTGCTTTTCGAGTTCGAACGCCATGCTGCTTCAACCCTTCTTTTTCTTCGATGCCTTTTCGGAAGCCTTCCGTGTCCGGAATGTCTTCGCCCAGCCTTCGCGCGTCATCTGATGGCCGCGCGCCACAGCCAGCGCATCGTCTGGCACGTCCTTGGTGATGACGCTGCCGGATCCGACATAGGCCCCGTCGCCAATCGACACCGGCGCCACGATGGCCGAGTTCGATCCGACAAAGGCGCCTTCGCCGATGCTCGTCTGGTGTTTTTCGAAGCCGTCATAGTTGCAGAAGATGGTGCCTGCGCCGATGTTCGCGTCGGCACCGATGCGGCCATCGCCGAGATAGGCAAGATGGTTAGCCTTCGCGCCCTCGCCCATTTCGGTATTCTTGGTCTCGACGAAATTGCCGATCTTCACACCCTTCGCAAGCACCGTACCCGGACGAAGGCGTGCATAGGGGCCAATCTCGCACTCGGCGCCGACCACCGCGCCCTCCAGATGGCTGAACGCCCGGATGCGCGCGCCGCCGGCAACCTTCACGCCTGGGGCGAACACGACATGCGGCTCAACGACCACATCGGCGGCGATCTGCGTATCGTGGGCGAAGAACACCGTTTCCGGCGCCACCAGCGTGACACCGCCATCCATCAGCGCCTTGCGGCGGCGCGCCTGGAAAATGGCTTCGGCCTCGGCGAGATCGGATTTGGAATCGCAGCCGATGAGGTCGTCTTCGGTCGCGGTGACCAGCACGCAGCGCCCGCCTTCGGCGCGGGCGAGGCCGACGAGGTCGGTCAGGTAGTATTCGCCCTTGGCATTCTGGTTTGTGATTTTTTGCAAGAGGCGGAACATGTCCTTCGCGCCGCCCGCCATGACGCCGGAATTGCAGATGCGCACTTTCAGCTGTTCCGGCGTCGCCTCGCGCGCTTCGACGATGGCTTCAAGGTCGCCCGCCGCGTTGGTGATCAGGCGTCCGTAGAGGCCGGGCTCTGCCGCTTCGAAACCGAGCACGCCCAGCTTTGCGCCGGCGGCCACCTCGCCAAACAAGGCTTCGATCACACTCACCGGCACCAGCGGGCTGTCGCCGTAGAGCACGGCGAGTTCACCCTCAAAACCTTTCAGCGCCTCCTCGGCGCAGCGCACGGCATGGCCGGTGCCCATCGGCGGGTCCTGGAAGGCGATGGCGGCGTCCGGATGGTTTGCTTTCAGATGCGCGATCAGCACGTCCTGCGACGGGTGCACAACAACAACAATGCGAGAGCAGCCTGCGTCCTGTGCCAGTGCCAGCGACCAGTCGACCATCGGCCGGCCGCCCACGGCATGCATCACTTTCGGCAAGGCGGACTTCATCCGCGTGCCTTTGCCAGCCGCCAGGATGACGGCGGCGCGCTGCGCTGAAGCGGTGGTCAATGGCAGGCTCCCTCTCGCTTTCCTCTGCCTCCTCGCCTAGACGAAACCCCGCAGCTTGGCGAGGGCGAAGACGGCATGGAACCTGTTGATCCTGTTAGCTTTGACGGCTGGACGGTCCTGTTCGATCTGGACGGAACGCTGGTCGATACAGCGCCGGACCTGCTCGGCGCGCTGAACCATGTTCTGGGCGGGCTGCGGCTGGAGCCGGTGCCGCTGAGCGCGGTGGCCGAAATGATCGGGCACGGCGCGCGGGCAATGATCGAAACCGGCGTGCGCACGCGCGGGGCTGTTCTGAATGCAGCAGACATGGATGAAGCCTTTGAGCGTTTCATCGCGCACTATGTGGCCAATATCGCGGTGCACTCGCGGCCCTTCGAGGGCGCAGTTGCGGCGCTGGATATACTGCGCGCGCAGGGCGCCCTTCTCACTGTCTGCACCAACAAGCGGCAGGATCTGAGCGAGCGCCTGATCAGCGCGCTCGGCCTGACGAGCCGGTTTGACCTGATTGTTGGCGCAGATCAGGTGCCCAACCGCAAGCCGCATGCCGACCATCCGCTGGAAACCATCCGCCGGGCTGGCGGCGTGCCGGAACAGTCCCTGTTTGTTGGTGACAGCCGCACAGACGAAAGGGCAGCCCGGAATGCCGGACTGCCCTTCGTGTTCGTGACCTTCGGCTACGAAGCTGAATCAGCGGAGGCGATCGGGGCGGATGTCACCATCAGCCACTATGACCAACTTGTTCCAGCTTTGTCAGGCCTCAGGGATCAGGCGGTTGCTTCGCCGCGCGGACGGTAGGTCGGGCGGCCGGCACCGGCTTCACCCGCAGCACGCCGGCGAGGCATGCCGTTCACCATGTTGGAACGCACGTCGGTACGGGCGCTCCGCATGGCGGGAACGAACCCGGCATCAACGAGGTCGACATCGACTTCGTAGCCACGCTCGGTCCAGTACGCATTGATTTTTTCACGAAGGCGCTTCGCGCCATCTTCGTCACACCAGTCTTTCACTTTGCTCTCTCCAGGCTCGTTATTTACTCTTGGTGGCCGGGGCCACCGCGCCTGTCCTTCTTAGGGTTCATACTGCGGGACTTGATTGACCCGTCTTGTATGTCGGCTAGATGACAACGTTTGCAGCCTTTCTCAAGAGTAAATTCGAATGACGCTTTCGTTAGATTCGAAGATGAACAGCCGTTCAGCGCTGCGTTAAGGCTGGATTTTGCCCGGCACTACGGGTTTTCCGCTAGTTCGCGCTTTGGCCAGCGGTAGCAAGGGCTCAAACGTATTGCGACGCTCTGTCACAATGCATTTTTTCACTGTCCCGTGATCGCGTGACAGACCAAAAGGCTCATGCATAGATGCATTTCTGTCATATGGAGCTATGCTGTTTTGGAAGCCCTTCCGCCGCGACCTGCAGCCTCCGGAAGCCCCGACTCAGCCTTTCAGAGGCGCTCACATAACCCGCTTGACCTCACGCAGCTTGCCGACTACGCCACGCGCTCGCGTCGGGCGATTAGCTCAGTGGTAGAGCACTGCCTTCACACGGC
>DNFL01000046.1:19215-21110 GCA_003486945.1 Hyphomonas sp.
GGGGTCGCAGGTTCGAACCCTGCATCGCCCACCATCCTCCCTTCATTCCGGATTGGATGGCTTCCCACCCGAAGCGCAGTATAAGCCCTCCCGATGAAATCCCTGCTTCGCTCGCCCCTGTTTGTTGCCATTGCCGGCTGGATTATCTGGGCCTGGATGGCGCTGGTCGGGCGCACCGTTCGCTGGCGGATCGAGGGCGTTGAAGCATTCCGCAACCACCTTTCCACCGGCGGTGCCGGCGTCGTGCTCGCCTGTTGGCATGAAACGATCCTGCTGATGCCTTCCGGCTGGAACCGGCAGATCCGCCGCTGGCCGGAACGGCGCCAGCGCACCGCGATGATGATTTCGCTGTCGCCGGATGGCGCCCCGGTTGCCGAGACGCTCCGACATTTCGATCTGGATGTCGTGCGCGGATCGAAATCGAACAAGAAGAAGGCCGACAAGGACAAAGGCGGCGTCCGTGCCATTGCCGAAGCCTCGAAACGCCTGCGCGAAGGCGGCATTGTCTGCATGACCCCGGACGGTCCGCGCGGGCCTTACCGGGCGGCGAGCGCGGGCGCGGTGACCCTCGCCCAGCGCTCCGGCGCGGTGGTAATCCCCTACGCGCTGGCTTCGGACGCTCTTCCGATCTTTGATACCTGGGACCGGTTCATGATTCCCCTGCCCTTCACGCGCGGCGGCATTGTGTTCGGCGCACCGATCACCTGCGGGCGCGACGACGATACCGAAGCCCTGCGCGAGAGATTGCAAACCGGGCTGGATGAAGCTACCCGCCGGGCAGAGACGCTGGCGGGTTATAAAGACCCGCCTGCCCCAGCCGGAGCTGCCGACTGAATGACGCCTGCGTTGTTCACCTACCGCCTTGCCACACGCCTGGCTTCGCCGGCGCTCGGCCTCGTGCTGCAGGCCCGCGCGAGCAAAGGCAAGGAAGACATTCTCCGCCTGAACGAACGCCTCGCCAAACGCCTGCCGCCGCGCCGGCCGGGACCGCTGGTCTGGCTGCACGGCGCGAGCGTGGGTGAGAGCCGTGTGTTGCTGGAACTTGGCCGCCGCCTGATTGCCGAACGCCCGGGCCTCCTCTTGCTGTTCACCAGCCAGACGCTGACCTCGGCCAAGCTGATGGGCAAGGAAATTCCCGAAAGCGCGATCCATTCGATGGCGCCGGTCGACACGCCGATGGCGGCGCGCCGCTTTATGGAACATTGGCGCCCGGACCTCTGCATCTTTGCCGAAGGCGAGATCTGGCCAAACCTCATCGTCGAGGCCGGCCGCGCCGGCGCCCGCCGCGCACTGGTCAATGCGCGGATGACGGAAGAGTCGGCGCAGGGCTGGGCGCGCGTGAAGGGTTTGTTCCGTGAACTGATTGGCAGTTTCGATGTGATCCTCGCCGCAGACACTGACACCGGCGCGCGCCTTGAACGCCTGCTGGACAGGGCTGTGCGTGTCCCGGGCAACCTCAAGTCCGCGCAGTCGCCGCCGGACGGAAATCCGGTGGAACAGGCGCGGCTGACTGCCAGCTTCATCAATGGCCGGCGCTGTTTCGTTGCTGCCTCTACCCATCCGGGCGAGGAGGAATTGTTCCTTGACGCAACCGAACGATTGACCGATGCGGCCCTCATCATCGTGCCACGCCATCCGGATCGGGGCGAAGAGATTGCGACGCTGCTGAAAGCCCGGCGCCTGCCTTTCGCACGCCGCTCGAAAGGCGAGGCCGCCGGCCCGCGCGACCGCGTGATCCTGGCGGACACGATGGGCGAGATGGGCCTCTGGCTGCGCCTCGCCGACGCCGTGTATCTCGGCGGCGGCAACACTGAAGGCGTCGGCGGGCACAACCCGCTGGAGCCGGTGCGCCTTCGCAAACCTGTTCTGACCGGGCCGCAGGTGTTCAACTTTGC
>DNFL01000002.1 GCA_003486945.1 Hyphomonas sp.
AGCTCGCGGCCCTTCTCGGTCAGGCGCAGGTCTGCATTGTCCTCGCGCAGGATCAGGCGGTATTCGGCCCGCGAGGTGAACATCCGATAGGGCTCGGTCACGCCTCGGGTCACGAGGTCGTCGATCAGCACCCCGATATAGGCTTCGGCCCGGTCGAAGATGACGGGGTCCTTTCCGGTGGCGGCCCGGGCAGCGTTGAGACCGGCCATCAGGCCCTGGGCTGCAGCTTCCTCATATCCGGTTGTCCCGTTGATCTGACCGGCAAGGTAGAGGCCCGGCTGGGCTTTCACTTCCAGCGCCGGGCTCAACGCGCGGGGGTCCACATAGTCATACTCGATGGCATAGGCATGCTGCAGGATGACGACATCCTCGAGGCCGGGAATGGTCCGGATGAATTGCTCCTGCACCTCTTCCGGCAGCGAGGTCGAGATGCCGTTCGGATAGACGGTATGGTCGTCGAGGCCTTCGGGCTCGAGGAAGACCTGATGCCGGTCGCGGTCGCCGAAGCGGTGCACCTTGTCTTCGATTGAGGGGCAATAGCGGGGGCCGCGCCCGGAGATCGCGCCGGAATAGACCGCCGACTGATCCATGTGCGCTTCGATGATCGCGTGGGTTTCCGGCGTCGTCCAGGTGATGCCGCATTGGACCTGCGGAACGCCGATCCGGTCATTGAGAAAGCTGAAGGGCACCGGGGCCTCATCGGCCGGCTGCATCTCCAGACGGCCCCAATGGATGGTCCGCCCGTCGAGGCGCGCGGGGGTGCCGGTCTTGAGCCGGCCCATCGGCAGGCCCATCGCATAAAGCCGGTCCGACAGACCGATCGCCGGCGCTTCGCCGACCCGGCCTGCAGGGATTCGGCGCGCGCCGATATGGATAACGCCCTTGAGGAACGTGCCGGTGGTGATCACCACCTTCCGGGCCCGGTAGACGGCTCCGGTCAGGCCAACCACCCCGGCAATCTCGCCGTCCTCGATCACGAAATCTTCAGCCCCGTCCTCGACCAGGGTGAGGTTCGGATAGGCCGAAAGCTCGGCCTGCATCGCTTCGCGGTAGAGCTTCCGGTCGATCTGCGAACGGGGCCCCCAGACGGCAGGGCCCTTTGACCGGTTCAGCATCCGGTACTGGATTCCGGCCTTGTCCGCCATGCGTCCCATCACGCCGTCGAGCGCATCGATCTCGCGCACGAGATGGCCTTTGCCGAGACCGCCGATGGCCGGGTTGCAACTCATCTCGCCGATGGTCGAAAGCTTGTGCGTGACCAGGGCCGTACGCGCGCCGAAGCGGGCGGACGCAGCCGCCGCCTCGCAGCCGGCATGGCCGCCGCCAATCACGATGACATCAAACTCGGCCGGGCCCGGCATTAACCATCTCTTAAGTCGTGGGGTTCGGGCGGGTATATAACGCCGGGGGAGGGGAAACCCTAGTGCCTATTTCCCGATACAGAAGCGGGAGAAGACGGCGCCCAGAATATCCTCGACACCGATCTGTCCGAGGATGGATTGCGTCTCGCGGATCGCCAGGCGCAGGTCCTCGGCGACGAGTTCGTGGCCAAGTCCGGAGGCGAGGGCATCGCGCGCGGAGGTGAGCGCAGCGAGCCCGCGTCCCAGTTTTTCGCGGTGGCGCGCCCGGGTGATGGCAGGGGCTTCGACCGAGCCCGCGAAGCTGCGGATGCGCGCTTCAAGGTCCGCCTCCAGCCGGTCCATGCCAGAGCCGTCCTTCGCACTTATGATGTGTGACGCCCAACCCGGGGTCTCAGCGAGCACGTCCGCCTTGTTCACCACCACCATCCCCTTCGGGTCCGGCCAGGGGAGGGGAGGGGGGGCAGATGGGAGGTCCGATCCGTCGATGAGCAGCAGACAGAGGTCGGCGTCATCTGCCGTCATCTTTGCGCGGCGAATACCTTCAGCCTCGATCTCGTCTTCCGTTTCTCGCAGGCCCGCCGTGTCTGCGATCCACACAACCTGACCGCCGAGCACCCGGCGGATCTCGATCACGTCTCGGGTGGTGCCCGGCTTCGAGGTGACGATGGCGGCCTCACGCCCGGCGAGCCGGTTGAGCAGGGTCGACTTGCCGGCATTCGGCGCGCCGATGATCGCGATGCGGAAACCGTCGCGGATACGTTCGCCGACCCAGCCCTCGCCGAGGGCGGCAGTCACTTCCCGGATGAGAGCGTCCAGCCGGTCGCGGACCGGCGCGTCGGCATCGGCCGACACATCTCCCTCGTCCGGGAAGTCCACCATCACCTCAACCAGGGCGAGCAGATACATCAACTCGTCGCGCCAGCCGGCATAGATGTCCGACAAGCCGCCGGTCAGCTGGCGAAGGGCCTGGCTCTTCTGACCGAGCGTCTCGGCTTCGATCAGGTCGGCGACCCCTTCGGCCTGGGTGAGGTCGAGCTTGCCCGCTTCGAATGCGCGCCGGGTGAACTCGCCGGGCTCGGCGAGACGCACGCCTTCAAGATCCGTCAGGGCACGGAGGGCATGCTCGACCACTGCCGGCCCGCCATGCAGGAACAGCTCGAGCGTGTCTTCGCCGGTATAGGAATTGGGGGCGGGGAAGAAGAGGACGATGCCCTCATCGATCAGGTTGCCATCTGCGTCCTGGAATTTTGCCAGCGTGCCGCGCCGGGCAGGGGGCAGGCCTTCGGCGAGCAGTTGCGCCCCGATGGCATAGACGGCCGGACCCGATACGCGCACCACCGCGAGGGCGGAGGGCAGGGTACCGGAGGCGAGAGCGCAGATCGTGTCCTGCGCACCCATTGGCGCCTCCCTAGTTCTTCATCGCTTCGAAGAACTCGTCGTTGGTCTTCGTCTGGCGCAGCTTGTCGATGAGGAAGTCGATCGCGTCCGAGGTGCCCATCGGGCCAAGGATGCGGCGAAGGATGTAAATCTTCGACAGCTGGTCCTGCGGCGTGATGAGCTCTTCTTTCCGCGTACCGGACTTCATGATGTCGATGGCCGGGAAGGTGCGCTTGTCAGCAATCTTCCGATCGAGCACGACCTCGGAGTTACCCGTGCCTTTGAACTCTTCGAAAATCACTTCGTCCATCCGGCTGCCGGTATCGATCAGGGCGGTGGCGACAATCGTCAGCGATCCACCATTCTCGACATTCCGCGCGGCGCCGAAGAAACGTTTCGGGCGCTGCAGGGCGTTCGCGTCCACACCGCCGGTGAGGACCTTGCCGGAGGAGGGGACAGTCGTGTTGTAAGCGCGGCCAAGGCGCGTGATCGAGTCGAGCAGGATGACGACATCGCGCTTGTGCTCGACAAGGCGTTTGGCTTTCTCGATCACCATCTCGGCAACCTGGACGTGGCGGGTCGCCGGCTCGTCAAAAGTCGAGGCAACAACCTCGCCCTTCACCGTTCGGCGCATGTCGGTCACTTCTTCCGGGCGCTCGTCGATGAGCAGGACGATCAGATAGCACTCGGGGTGGTTCTCTTCGATCGCCGCGGCGATGTTCTGCATGAGGACGGTCTTACCGGTCCGCGGCGGCGCAACGATCAGGGCGCGCTGGCCCTTGCCGATCGGCGAGACGATATCGATGACCCGGCCGGAGCGGTCCTTCTTCGTCGGATCGCGGCTCTCCATCTTGAGGCGCTTGTCCGGATAGAGCGGGGTCAGGTTGTCGAAGTGGACCTTCTTGTTGGCCTTGTCCGGATCTTCGAAATTGATGCGGCTGACATCGGTCAGCGCGAAGTAGCGCTCGGAATCCTGCGGCGCAATGATCGGACCTTCGACCGTGTCGCCGGTGCGGATGTTCGCCTTCTTCAGGACTTCCGGGCTGACATAGATATCGTCCGGGCCGGGCAGGTAGTTCGATTCCGGCGAGCGCAGGAAGCCGAAGCCGTCGGTCAGGACCTCGAGCACGCCCTGCCCTGTGATCTCGACTTCGCTGTCAGCCAGCTCCTTCAGGATCGCGAACAGCATATCCTGAGTTCGCATTGAGGATGCATTCTCGATCTCGAGCTCTTCGGCATAGGCGAGGAGCTCCTCAGGCGACTTTGCCTTGAGTTCGCGCAGAGTCACGCTGGTGAGGTTGTCGAGCGTCGAGGAAGCCATACGGACGGTCCGGATTCTGGATTGAGTTTTGGGGGTGCCGGTCAGAGGGAATCACGGGGCGCCACGAGGATTGGGCGCACCGGCATGCGTCCTCATCGCCAATTTGAACCCTGCCGTCAAGCGCCCGAGGCCGTTTGAGGGCGGTATCAGACGAAGGGTTTCACAATAACAAGGATGACAACGCCGATCATCAACAGGAAAGGCACCTCATTCAGCATCCTGAGCCGCTTCGCCTGCACCGTGCCGGTCACCCGGTCGACCTTCTTGCCGAGGCTGATGAAATAGCCGTGCAGGCCGCTGATCGCCAGAACGAGGGCGAGTTTGGCGTGCATCCAGCCCTGTTCAAGTAATGCTGGGTTCAGATACAGCATCCAAAGCCCAAGAATCCACACAAGTATGATACTTGGATTAAGGATGATGTTCTTCAGCCGGTTGGAGGCGTCCTTCATCGTCTCGAATAGGGGCTCGCCCGGCTGGCTCGACAGCTGGTGGATCTTGTAGCGCGGATAGACGAGCAGCCCAGCCATCAGGGCGATGACGAAAATCAGGTGCGCCGCCTTGACCCAAAGATACAGCAAATCGCGCCTCCTCAGACCGCCGTTTCAATCACGCGGACACCTGCCTTGTGCACCTTATCGCGGTGCGGGCAACCGCTCCAGCCGGCCGGGCACAGCCGGCCGCCGGCGCAGGAGCGGATGGTTTCCTTCATGCCGAGCGCAGCCAGGGTTTCCTGCGCGAGGCTCGCGATGAAACCGGGATGGGTGCCCAGCGCCTCAACCCGCGTATAGCTCGGCGCGCCATGTTCCTCGGCGAGCACCCGGTATTCTTCGCCGAGTTCGACCAGCGTTTCGATATGTTCCGACACGAACGCGATGGGCGCGATCAGGATGTTCTTTCCGGCTTTCGCGGCATGCTCCACTTCCGCCTCGGTGGCCGGGCCAATCCATTTCAGCGGGCCAACGCGCGACTGGTAGCAGACCTGCACATGCCAGTCCGCCGGCACCCGGCCGGCGATCATTTCCGCCATCGCCTCGCACTGCCACTGATAGGGGTCGCCCGCCTCGACCACGCTTTCGGGCAGGCCGTGTGCGGAAAGCAGCAGCGATACATTCTCCGGCGATCCGGCTTTCCGGTGAGCCTCGAGAATGCGGTCGACATGCGCGGAAAGGAAGCCTTCCTCGAACGGATAGCAGCAGATGGTGCGCGCCGTGCCCTTGAAGGCCTTCTTCCAGGCGGTCAGCGACGAGCCTGTCGTCGTCGTCGAGAATTGCGGATAGAGTGGCAGCAGAACCACATCATCCGGGGCCCATTTCTTCACCGCCGCTGCCGCTGCTTCCGTGAACGGATGCCAGTAGCGCATGGCGATGAAGCAGCGCACTTCGTCGCCCGGCAGATGTTTCTGGAGCTCGGCGGTCAGCGCCGCCACCTGCGCCTCTGTTTCCGGGAGCAAGGGGGAGCCGCCCCCGGCATCCATCATCGCATAGTTCTTCTTCGCCATCGGCGCCCGGCTGCGTGATATCAGGCGCGCCAGCACAAAACGGACGGGGAGGGGCGCGCGGATGATCGCGGGGTCGCGGAACAGGTTCTGCAGGAAGGGTTGCACTGCCGCCGGCTTGTCCGGACCGCCGAGATTGAACAATACAACGGCGATCTTCCGGCCCATGCCAGCCCCTACCTCTTCCGGATTCTGTTGATCACACGCTCGACATGCGCAATCGGCGTCTCTGGCCGGATGCCGTGGCCGAGATTGAAGATATGGGGCCGGCCCCGATAGGCGTCCAGAAGTTCATCCACCCGTGCGTCAAGACGCCCGCCCCCTTCGATGAGCAGCAGGGGATCAAGATGTCCCTGCACCGGGAAACCGGCCGGTACCTCGCGGTTGATGAAAGCAGGTGACACGGCGGTGTCGAGGCCAACACCCGTCACACCTGTGTCCCGCACATATTCCGGTAGCATCACACCGGCGCCGCGCGGAAAGCCGATAATCGGCACAGTGATTCCCATCGCCCGCAGGCGCGAGACCAGCTTCTTTGTCGGCGCAATAATCACTTCGCGGAACACGTTGTCCGGCAGGCCTTCAGCCCAGCTGTCAAACAGCATCAGCGCGTCCGCCCCGGCCTCGACCTGGGCAGCAAGGTAATGCGCCGTCGCCTCCGCCACCTTGTCCATCGCTGCGGCGAGGTCGTCCGGCCGGCCATGGGCCCATCGCCAGGCCATAGACTTGTCGGTCTTGCCGCGGCCCTCGATGGCATAAAGCGTCACGGTCCAGGGGCTGCCCGCAAAACCGATCAGCGTGGTCGATGCCGGCAATGCTGCCTTCACTCGCGACACGGTTTCATAGACCGGGGAAAGCCGGTCGGCCGCCGCCTGCGGTTTCACCCGGTCGAGATCTGCTGGCGCCGCAATTGTTTCCACCAGCGGACCTTCGCCCTTTTCGAAGGCAACATTCAGGCCCATCGCATCCAGGATCAGCAGGATGTCGGCAAACAGGATCGCCCCATCCATGCCATACCGGCGCACCGGCTGCAGGGTCGCTTCGGCAGCGAGAGACGGTGTGTAGCAGAAATCCAGGAAGTCCCGCGCCCGCGCCCGCGTTTCCAGGTATTCCGGAAGATGGCGTCCCGCCTGCCGCATCATCCAGACCGGAGGAGGGGATACGGATCTGCCCGAAAGCACGTCGAGGATTTTTTTGCCGCTGCTTTCCGCCATTCCCACTTCCCCCTTCAAATCTCAAAACGGGCCCGACAGGGCTCTTATGATTATTATCCCTGCATATGCGGGGAAAACGCTCTTAGAGCGGCTTTATGAACCAAAATCCACAAGCGAGTCACAGATAGGGGGCAGGCACCTAGAGGAAAGATTCAGCCGGATTCTCAATCCTTAACGCCGGGTTAACACCCCCGTCGGAGTCACAGGTCGGAACAAGGCAGGACCAGCGGGGAGTCGAATTCGCCGGATTGTGGAATGCGTGTGACTCCCTGTGCAGCACAGCGCAATCCACAGGCGAGTCACAACCCTTGTGCAAACCATCGCCGCCCGGCAAGAGAGAGGCTCATGAACCGCCCAACCCGGCCTGCGATCTATTTCAACGTCCACCTCGTCTCCGATTCTACCGGCGAGACGCTCAACGCCGTGCAGCGCGCCGCCTGCGCCCAGTTCGAAAACGTCCAGCCCCTCGAGCACAACTACTACCTGGTCCGCTCTGAACGCCAGCTCGAGCGCGTTACCCGAGAGATCGAAGCGGCCCCCGGCGTCGTCTGGTACACGATCACAGACGCCGTCCTGCGCGCCCGGCTCGAGGCTTTCTGCCGTGAACGGAGCATCCCGACCCTGCCAGTGCTCGATGCGTCCATCGCCATGCTCGGCCGCCATCTCGGCGTCGCCCCGAACAACCGCGTCGCCGGGCAGCACGCGATGGACGAGGATTATTTCGAGCGGATGGAAGCGATCAACTTCACGCTCGCCCATGATGACGGCCAGAATGTCGACAGCCTCATCGGGGCCGACGTCATCCTTCTGGGTGTCAGCCGCACCTCGAAAACGCCCACCTGCGTGTATCTCGCAAACCGGAAAGTGCGCGCCGGCAATATCCCGCTCGTGCCGGGCGTGGCGCTGCCCGATTTCCTCGAACAGCTCGGCGACAAAGGACCTCTGGTTGTCGGCCTGAAGATTTCCGCAGAACGCCTCGTCCAGATCCGCCGCCAGCGCCTCCTCTCGTTGAATCAGGACGGCGTCAGCGACTATGCTGATGAGGAGTCGGTGCGCGACGAGATCACCCAGGCTAACCGCCTGTTCCAGCGCAATAACTGGAAAACCATCGACGTCTCTCGGCGCTCCGTTGAGGAAACGGCCGCCGCGATCCTCAACCTGCTGAACGAACGCCGGGGGCATCTGTGACCCTCGCCGTTACGCTTGCCTCTGGCAGCGCCAGCCGCCGGGCAGTTCTTGCCGCTGCCGGTGTCGTGGCCGATGCAGTGGCGCCGAATGTAGATGAGGATTCTTTCCGCACAGCGCTGCGCGCCGAAGGGGTTTCGGTGCGCGACCAGGCGATGCAGCTTGCCGAACTGAAAGCCGTGCGCGTCTCTCAGTCCCGCGCCGGCCTCGTCATCGGCGGCGACCAGATGCTTGCCCTCGGCGACGCCGCTTTCGACAAGCCCAAGGACCTTGCCGAAGCGCGCTGCCATCTCGAACGCCTCTCCGGCCAGACCCACACGCTGGAAACCGCCATCGTCGTCTGCGAAGAGGGCCGCCCTGTCTGGCGCCATCTCGCCCGGCCGAAACTCACGATGCGCCCGCTCTCGCCCGCCTTCATCGACACTTATGTAGAGGCGTGCGGCGACAAACTGCTCTCCACGGTCGGCGCTTACCAACTCGAAGGCCTCGGCGCGCAGCTGTTTACGCGCATCGAAGGCGACTATTTCTCGATCCTCGGCCTGCCGCTGCTGCCGCTCCTCGATTACCTCCGTATCCGGAAGGTCCTGCCCCAATGAAGAAACTCCTCGGCGTCATCGGCGACCCCGTCTCGCACTCCCTTTCGCCCTTCATCCAGAACCATTGGCTGCGGGAAAACGGCATCGATGCCGTCTACGCCGCACTGGAAGTGAAGGCAGGCGAACTGGAACAATCCCTCCGCTCGCTCGAAACGCATGGTGCCATCGGTCTCAACGTCACCCTTCCGCACAAGGAAGATGCCCTCCGCTTCGCCGCCAGCGCTAGCGACACCGCCCGCCGCCTCGGTGCCGCGAACACGCTGATCCCGAAAAAGGAAGGCGGCTGGCATGCCGACAATACCGATGCGCCGGGCTTCGCGCTGACGCTGGACTACGGCGATATCGACGTGAAAGACCGCGAAGTCTTCCTGCTCGGGGCAGGGGGCTCGGCCCGCGCGGTGGCCGATACCCTGGTGCAGCGCGGCGCCCGGCTGACCATCTGCAACCGGACAGTCGACCGCGCTGATGCGCTCGCCCTGGCACTGGCGCCGTCGGCCCGCATCCTGACGCTTGATGAAGGCCTGCTGCGCCTGCACTCGGCGGCGCTCGTGATCAATACGCTCAGCCTCGGCCATCAGGGCGGACGCCTGCAACTGCCGGAATCCTCCGGCGGCATCTTCTACGACATCTCCTATGGCAAGGCAGCGGCCGCCTCGCTTGCAGAAGCAAAATCAAAAGGCTGGCGCGCGCTCGATGGACTCGGCATGCTCGTCGCGCAGGCCGCGCTCAGTTTCGAGAAGTGGTTTGGTGTCATGCCGGACCTTGGCAATGCCCACACACGCGCCAGAAAGCTGCTGGAGGCCGTGCAATGATCATCCTTGGCCTGACGGGTTCCATCGGCATGGGCAAATCGGCCACCGCCGCACTGTTCCGCGAAGAAGGCACCCCGGTCTATGACGCGGACGCTGCCGTTCACGCGCTCTATGCCTCCGGCGGTGCGGCTGTCGCCCCGCTGGAAGAGGCGTTCCCCGGCGTCGCGGAAAACGGCGCGATCAACCGCGCGCGCCTGCGCGACCGCGTGCTTGATGACGCCGCCGCGATGAAACGGCTCGAAGCCATTGTCCATCCGCTCGCCGGCGAAGCCCAGCTCGACTTCCGCCGCAAGGCACATGCCGACGGCGCACCTTTCGCGCTGCTCGACATTCCGCTCCTGTTCGAAACCGGCGGCAATTCGCGCTGCGACTACACGCTTGTTGTCACCGCGCCGCCGCACATCCAGCGCGAGCGTGTCCTCGCCCGCCCGGGCATGACACCGGAAGCCTTCGACGCCATCCTCGCCCGCCAGATGCCGGACGCCGAAAAGCGGGCGAAGGCGGACTTCATCCTCTCCACCGCCCACGGCTTCGACTATGCGCGCGACCAGGTCCGGGCCATAGTCCGCCTGATGATTCGCCTCGCCGAAGAGACCCACCGATGACCGCTCGTATCCGCGAAATCGCCTTCGATACTGAAACCACCGGCCTCAATCCGATGGACGGCGACCGGATCATCGAGATCGGCGCAGTCGAACTGATCAACCACATCCCGACCGGACGCACCTTTCGCCGCCTGATCAATCCCGGCCGTCCGGTCTCCGAAGCCACCGTCCGCATCACCGGCATCACCGATGCGCACCTTAAGGACCAACCGCCCTTCGAACACCCGGACGTCATTGACGCTTTCCTCAGTTTCGTCGGCGACGCGACGCTTGTCGCCCACAATGCGTCCTTCGACCGAGGCTTCCTCAATATGGAACTTGACCGCTGCGCCCGCCCGCCGATCGGCGAGTCGCGCTGGGTCGACACGGTGATGATGGCGCGCAAACGCTTCCCCGGCGCCCCCGCCAGCCTCGACGCGCTGTGCAAGCGGTTCGACATTTCCCTCGAAAGCCGCACCTTCCACGGCGCGCTGCTCGACAGTCAGCTGCTTGCTGCCGTCTATCTCGAACTTCTCGGCGGGCGGGCACGCGCCTTCGCGTTCGAAGGAGAAGATGGTCTTGAAGGCGGCGCCAAACGCCCGCCCGCGCGCCAGCGGCCTCAGCCGCTCGCACCCCTGATTACGCCGGAAGAGGCCGCCGCGCATGCAGACCTCGTCGGGAAACTCGGCCCCGACGCAGTCTGGAAAAAATACGGGTAAGCCTCAGGAAGGCTGGTCGCCGCCAGCCGCGAGTTCGGCCGCCTTGCGGTATTGCGCCTGGTAGAGCGCCACAAAGTCCACCGGATCTATCAGCAGCGGCGGGAAGCCGCCCTCACGGGTGATCTCGGCGATGATCCGGCGCGCGAACGGGAAAAGCAGGCGCGGGCACTCGATCAGCAGCATCGGCTCGACCTGCTTCTCAGTCACGTTCGACAGCTGGAACAGGCCGGCATAGTCGAGTTCGGTGATGAACAGTGTCGTTTCGCCGGACAGTGCCTTGGCCGAAAGCTTCAAAGAGACTTCAAACAGGCCGTTACCATCAACATGCGGGGCCGCGCCCACATCAATGCCGAGGTCGATATTTGGCTGCGTCTGAACCGGCGGATGGCCCGGATTTTCAAACGACAGGTCCTTCACATACTGGCCAAGCACGCGAAGCGACGGTCCGCGATCGCCGGAGGTGGGGTTTGCGGGCGCGCTCGTATCTGTCATTATCCGTCCTCTACACTCAGGGCCCCGCGCCTAGCATGTGCCCCTTGGCCGCGCAATGTTGAGGCTGGCACCGGCATGAAGCGTGCACTATCTGTCCGGTAGACCCGGTAACTATGTTGAGGAAACCGCCCCGCCCATGTCCAACCCTGTCATCGAAGTCCTCATCCTGGCTGCCGTCGCACTTTTCGTGCTGTGGCGCCTCTATGTGGCCCTCGGCCGGGGAGGGGACGAACGCCCGATGCAACGTCCGGCGCCGGCTCCCGAACAGCGTGGCGGCGCCCCTGAAACTGCCGCGCCCACCCCCCGCCGCACCGATATGGAACGTCCGATCTTCACCGGCCCGGCGGCAGGCGGCCTCGAGGAAATCTACAACGCCGACCGCAGTTTCACGTCGGAAGACTTTCTGCGCGGCGCCAAGGCGGCCTATCAGATGATCGTCGCCGCCTATGCCCGCGGCGACCGCGCGGCCCTCCGCCCGCTGCTGGATGATGACGTCTATGAAGCTTGGGACGCTGCGATCACCGAGCGCGATGCAAGCGGCGCCCGCGCATTCGAACTCCTGCGCATCAAGCGCGCCGAAATCGAGCGTGCCGAGCTGGACAATCTCGGCGTTGCCCGCGTTTCGGTGCGCTACGAGGCCGAACTTGGCGACGGCGAAACGACCCGCACGGCCAAGGAAATCTGGACCTTCAAGCGTGAAGTCGCCTCCAGCGACCCGAACTGGCTGCTCGACGATGTGGACATCGCCGGCTGACACTCCCCTGATGAGCGAATGACAAGGTGACAGGCCGCGCCAGATTGCGGCATACCGAGCCTATGCGCGCCCTACATTTCCTGCTTCCCGTCCTGCTGGTCCTGGCCGCCTGCCAGACGACCCAACCCGCTCCCGTCATCATCACGCAGCCCGCTGCGCCGCCGCCATCGTCCTCCGGACCCGTCAGCTGGAACGAACTGCCCGGCTGGAACACGGCGGATCTCACTCCGGCACTGCAGGCCTTCCGGCGCACCTGTGACCGATTCCAGCTGCGCGCGCATGACGCCGCCATCGGCCGCGGCGCGCCTTGGGCCGGTACGGCAGGCGACTGGGCCCCGGCCTGCACTGCGCTGAAAGCCAGTCACGACCCCGCCCGCACCCGCGCCCTGATGGAAGCGCAGTTTACCCCGCTCGAAATCATCGACCGCGACGGCAAGGAGCGCTTCACCGGCTATTTCGAACCGATGTACGAAGCGCGCCGCACGCCCGAAGGGGTGTTCACCGAACCGGTCATGGCGCTGCCCTCCGATTTCGTCGCGAATGGCGACAGCCCGCTGCAACGCCTGCCGGACGGCTCGACCCGGCCCTATCCTCCCCGGGCGGACATTACCGCGCGCGGCGGCGCCGCCATCGCCTATGCCCATCCGGCAGATGTCTTCTTCCTGCAGGTTCAGGGCTCTGGCCGCCTCACGTTCCCGGATGGCACCACGATGCGTGCCGCCTATGCCGCGCACAACGGCCAGCCGTTCAAGTCCGTCGCCAACTGGCTGATCGATTCTGGTCGCATCACGCGCGGCGAAGGCTCGATGCAGGGCATCCGCGCGTGGATGGACCGGTCCAGCGCCGCCGAAGTGCGCGAAGCGATGAACGTCAATCCACGCTTCGTCTTCTTCCAGTCCCTGCCGGAAGGCGATCCGAACCTCGGCCCAAACGGGGCCCACAATGTGCCGCTCACACCTTTCGGCTCGATGGCGGTCGATCCGGAATTTCACGCGCTCGGTGTGCCGATGTTCGTGGAAACCACCGCGCCCGGCCTCGGCGGCAAATGGTCGGGCCTCCTCGTCTCGCAGGATACCGGCGGCGCCATCAAAGGCCCGGTGCGCGGCGACATTTATTTCGGCACCGGCGTCGATGCCGGCAACCGCGCCGGCACGATGAACGCCAAGGGCCGCCTCTGGGTGCTACTCCCGCGTGCGGTAGTCGACCGGATGTTCCGCGACGGTCTCATCAGTTGACGAAGCGAAGCCTGACACCGGAAGAGGCGCGCGCCTGGGCGCGTGTCGCCGCCAGCGTCAAACCGATCGGGCGCAAGGCCGCTGACCTCTCCCATCAGGCCGAAGCGCTCGGCAGATCGGAAGAGC
>DNFL01000265.1 GCA_003486945.1 Hyphomonas sp.
GCTCTTCCGATCTAACTTTTTTTAATTTCCTTAAATTATTGCTGGGTATTTCTTTTAATTACCTTCTTTGTAATAAAACAGTGATTTTTTTAATTTGCGTTAAACAAATTTTTAAATAACTAATCAAAGTAAAATGAAATTGAAATTTTTATTATTGTTAACATCAGTAATGATCAGTTTTTCAGGCATTAAAGTTTTTGCTCAGCAGGATGTAAATGGCTGGTACTGGATGAATGGCCAGCCCCTGGGACATACCATCAACTGGATAAAAGCTTTTGATGCTGCTAACATCTTTGCAGTAACTAACAGAGGATTATTTATGAAATCAACTGACGGAGGCGACTCATGGATTCTTTCACAGGCAGGCGCTAACGATTTTAGCTCAGGCGCTGACGCAAGAAGAGATTTGTTTACGGGCTGGTTCTTTAATGCAAATACAGGTATAGTAGCAGGCGCAACACAAACAGGACCGACAAAAACAGTTATCAGAAAAACTACTGACGGCGGTGTTACTTTTACTAACATAGATGTGAATGCCTCTGCAGGTTCATCAGTTAATAATTTTTATTTTATTAATTCTACAACAGGATATCTTTGCGGCGGAACTCCAAACGCGAAATTATACAAGACTACAGATCAGGGAGATACATGGACGAGTATTGCTTCAGCTCCCGCAAATACTTATTACAGTATGCACGCTTTTGATGAAAATAATATTTTACTCGGTACATCTTCAAGAAGAATTGTAAGAACTACTGACGGCGGAACAAGCTGGATCATCGATACTTTATTTTCAGCAGCTACTAACGTTCAGTTCCTCGGTATGAAATTCAAAGATGCAAACACAGGATATGTAATCGGTAACCCGAACTACTTTGCATATACAACAAATGCAGGATTAAACTGGACTGCTTCTACACATTCTTCCATCAGAGGACAGAGAGCGATAGAATATGATAACGGAGTTGTTTGGACAGCCGGTGATTATGAATATGTCTATTTTTCATCTAATAACGGAGTCAACTGGGATTCGGTGAAGTTTTATGATAACAGTAATGTCAATCAGCCGTCACCTTTTATTATTTATGCTTTAGGTGTAAACGGTAATGATCTCTCAGTCGGAGGTCAAAACGGACAATTGACTTTAAGTAATGACGGGGGAGTAACATGGAGAAATAAAAATTACACTGTTCATCCCAATGCTCCGACCTATTCCAGTATTTACGCTGAGTCACCGACAGGAAATATCTGGATCGGATCAAATATTATCGGCGAAACAAACTTTCTGTATTCCAGTAACGGCGGCACAAACTGGACAACTCAGCCAAACGGCATGAGTTTTGCTGTTTATGGAATGGATTTCTCAAGTGCTAATACCGGTTATGCATACGGCGGAAGAGCTACTTCGGGAGTCGGACAAATGTCAAAATCAACAGACGGCGGAATGACTTGGTTTGCTCTTGGATTACCTGCGCCGTTAAGCACATATCAGATTAATACTGCTGACTTTGTAAACGATGTTACAGGTTGGGCAGGAGGTTTTGCAGGACCATTCTCACCGGCGTTAGTTTCTAAGACAACTGACGGAGGAAATACCTGGAATACACAGACATTAGAAACAAGTCCTAACGGTTCTGTAATCAGCATTCAGATGATTGATGAAAACAATGGATTTTTACTTGGTAACTCTTTATATACAACTACAAACGGCGGAACTAACTGGTTAAAAACTACAAACTCATATGTACTCACTACGGGCTGGTCAAATATGTTTGTACTAAATAAAGATGTTATTTATTTAAACGGAGCCGGAACAAGCGGACTTAAAAAAATAATCAGATCACTTGACGGCGGAGCTACATGGACGGATATTACTTCCAATCTCGCCGGCGCAGCAGGAACTACAATATTCAAAACAAAATGGCTCAATCTTAAGCACGGTATTGTAATCGGAGCCAGCGGATGGTTGCCGAAGAAGCGGCCCGCGCCGCGGCCGCCCAGGCTGAAGTGAAGCGCCTCGCTGACCTCGAAACCCAGCGTCTCGCTGACCTTGAAGCGAAACGGCTCGCTGATCTTGAAACCAAGCGGATTGCCGCTGAAGCCGAAGCCAAACGGCTTGCCGATCTGAAGGCAAAGGAAGCGGCTGAAACCGCCGAGGCGAAACGCCTTGCCGATCTCGAAGCGAAACGCGCGGCAGATGCAGAAGCGAAGCGTCTCGCCGATCTTGAAGCCAAGCGCCTCGCCGACCTCGAAACGAAGCGCCTTGCTGATCTCGCCGCGAAGGAAAAAGCTGAGGCAGAAGCGGTCCGTGTCGCTGCGCTCGCGGCATCTGCGGCGCCTGCTGAGCCGCGCCGTCTGTCGGTGCCGCCCGCCGGTGCGCCGTCGCTGAAGCCCAAACGTCCGGCTACGGAGCAAGCCCTTGCCGAAGCGGGCGGCCCGACCTTGTTGTCCGCTATTCCGACAGAGCGCCCCGCGCCGCCGGCGCTCACCGCACCTTCACCGGAGGTGCGCCCGCTCTCCCTGCCGCGCCCGGTTGGGGATTTCATCGCCGAGCGTACGGAATACACGGCTGGCCGCGCGCTGGATCAGGCCGGGCTGAATGTGCTCAAGGCAGATTTCCTCGCGCTCGTCGAAGGCAGCGCCGACGGCACGCACCACGAACTGACCACGCCGGATGGCCGCCCGCTGCTGATCCATTTCGAGCGGACGGTGCCGGTCGATCCGCTGAAGGCCAGCATCAATGCCATCGGCTATGCTCCGTCGACGGATGGCGCCGTCGTGCGCCCTTATCTCCAGCCGGTCAGTGTAAACGTGCATGTCATGTGCCGCGACGTCGCTTATGCCTTCCCGGGCCAGGAGCGCGGGCGCTTCGCCGCCTGTCAGGGCGATGACGGCACCTGGCGCATGGCCCGCGCCACCAACATTGCCGCCAACCCGGTTTAGCTGACCGATTGCCGCGCGCCGCCGCCGCATTGCGCGCCGCCGCGAAGCCTGCGACAGGGTGCGCCATGACGATGCGGGTCTACAAATTGCTGACCGAAACGGACTGGAACGCTGCAGAGGCATCCGGCCGCACGTCCTCAGCCGTCGATCTTGCGGATGGCCATGTGCACCTCTCCACTTCGGCGCAAGTGAGGGAAACCGCACGGCGCTATTTCGGCGGCGAGGGGCGCGTGAAACTCCTGCGCTTCGATCCGGATACACTCGGCGATATCCGCTGGGAGGCCAGTCGCGGCGGCGATCTGTTTCCGCATCTCTATGGAGCGCTGATGATCGCCAAGGCCGAAGCCAGCTGGTGGCTCTTGCCCGGCGCAGACGGCGCGCTCGTGTTTCCGGAGGATATCTGATGCTCGCCGATCTCGCCGCGAAAGCCGCGCACCTCCTGCCGCCAGAAGCGGCGCACGTGGCAACCGTCCGTGCGCTGAGCAAAGCGCTCGGTGTTCCCGCTAAGCCGCCGGCCTTTCCGACGAATATTGCGGCCGTGCTGCCGAAATCCGGCCTGAAGCTTGCTTCGCCTGTCGGCCTAGCGGCGGGCTTCGACAAGAATTGCGAAGCGCCCGAGGCAATGGCGCGGTTCGGCTTTGGCTTTGTAGAATGTGGCACGGTCACGCCAAAGCCGCAGCCCGGCAATCCAAAGCCGCGCGTCTTTCGCCTGACGGAAGATCGCGCCGTGATCAACCGGATGGGCTTCAACAATTTCGGACTTGAGTTCTTTGTGCGCCGCCTCGCGAAGTATTCCCATCTCGTGCCCATCGGCGCGAATGTCGGCGCGAACAAGGACAGCGAAGACCGTATTGCCGACTATGTTACCGGCATCAACGCCGTCGCACCGTATGCGGACTATATCACCATCAACATCTCCTCGCCCAACACACCCGGTCTGCGCGGCCTGCAGGACAAGGCTTCGCTCGCTGCGCTGCTCTCCCGCTGCGCAGATGCGGACAGGAAGGCAAAGCCTGTTTTCCTGAAAGTTGCGCCGGACCTTGATGCCGAGGCCGTCAGCGACATCTGCGGCGTTGTGAAGGCCGAGGGCGCCTGGCTCGCCGGCCTCATCATCTCGAACACGACGCTTGCGCGCCCCGAAAGCCTGAAGAGTGCGGAGAGGGGCGAGGCAGGCGGCCTTTCCGGTGCGCCGCTCTTCCATCCGTCTACGGAAGTGCTGCGCCTCTTCGCGCGCCAGCTCGGCGGCGCGTTCGATCTCATCGGAGCAGGCGGCATCGCATCCGGCGCAGATGCCTACGCCAAAATCCGCGCGGGCGCGAACGCCGTGCAGCTCTATTCCATGATGGTCTATGAAGGCCCCGGGCTCGCCTTGCGCGTCGCACGCGAGCTCAGTCATTGCCTCGAAAAGGATGGCCTTGCCACCCTTTTCGAAGCGGTGAGCAAGGACCTCTAGCTAGCTCAGCACCACAACCTGGCGCGCCACCGAGCCTTTGTTGTCCTTGAGGTTCTGCATCGCCGCCGTGATGCCATCGAGGCCGATCCGGTCGGAGATGAGATCATCAAGGTGCAGCCGGCCCTGCTTGTAGAGGTCAACGAGACGCGGGAAATCGACCCGGAACCGGTTCGATCCCATCACCGCGCCCTGAAGGCGCTTCTCGGTCACCAGCAATTCGATGCCCGGAATTTCAATGTTCACGCCGGGCTGAATCATGCCGATGATCGTCGCCACGCCGCGCGGGCGCAGCATGTGATAGGCCATCTCGGCGGTCTGCTTCGCGCCGACGCATTCAAAGGAATAGTGCACGCCGCCCTTGGTGATCTCCTTCACCTTCTCGATGGCATTGACCTTCGAAGGATTGACCACTTCGGTCGCGCCAAAGCGAACCGCGAGCTGCAGCTTCTCGTCGGAGAGGTCCACCGCGATGATCCGGCTCGCGCCCGCAATCGCTGCGCCGTTGATCGCCGCAAGGCCCACGCCGCCGCAGCCGATCACGGCGACTGTCGAGCCCGGCTCAACCTGCGCCGAATGGAACACCGAGCCGACGCCAGTGATCACGCCGCATCCGATCAGCGCCGCGCGGTCGAGCGGCATGTCCTTGTCGACCACGCAGAGCGTGTTCTCGTGCACGAGGATCTGCTCGGCAAAGGAAGAGAGGTTCAGGAACTGGCCGACCTTTTCCTTGCCGATGGAAAGCCGCGGCGCTTCTGTCGGTGCGCGCTGGAACTGTTCGCGGTTCACGGTGTGGCAGACGGACATATGGCCGGTGAGGCAATATTCGCAGGTGCCGCAGAAGGGCGAGAGGATGGAGATCACATGATCGCCCGGCTTCACCGCCGAAACCATCGAGCCGACTTGCTCCACCACGCCCGCGCTCTCATGGCCGAGGATCACCGGCAGCTCTGCCGGAAAGGCGCCGTCCCAGAAGTGCACGTCGGAATGGCAGACGCCGATCGCCTTCAGCCGGACCAGAACCTCGCGCGGTCCCGGCTTCGAGATCGTCACGTCCTCAATCGACAACGGCGCCTTCGGCGCCCGCATCACGGCGGCTTTCATGGCTCACATTCCTCCCGGGTCATATTTTCCGGAAGCATCGCGCAGCGCAGGCATTTTGGCCAGCGTGACGCAGGGTGAGGGTTCAGAGCGCGGCTATCGCGCGAAGGGCAATCCGGGTCGGCTCATCAGCGGGGAAGAGGAGTTCGAGGCGCAGGTCGCGCACGGTCACGTCCTCGCTGGTTCCGAAATGGGCAACCGTCGAGAGGAATTTCAAGGCGCCGCCCGGCGTGTGGATTTCCAGCGGCACTAGCGGCCGGCGCGTCGCCAGAACCGGCGGATGGCGGGCGATGGCGGCGTCGAGGTCAGCGATCAGCGCTGCCAGCTCGCTGTCGCCGGGCGCTTCCAGCGCTTCCAGCGCAATCCGCCCGCGCATTTCGGCCAGCACTTCGGGAAGGTTCGCGATCAGCTCCGGCGCAGCCGGCGAGGCCGTCAGCATACGGATCAGGCTCGTCTCGCCGCTGCCCTGAAGTGGGGCGAGCAGGGCGAGCGCGGCGGCATTCGCGTCGCGAACGCGCCAGTGTCGGTCGGCGAGGATTGCCGGCCAAGGCGCATGCCGGTCCATCATTTCCTGCAGCACAGCCCGGAACGGTCCGAGCGCATCGGAATCAAGCGGCGT
Organism: Hyphomonas sp.; assembly: GCA_003486945.1. GTDB lineage: Bacteria > Pseudomonadota > Alphaproteobacteria > Caulobacterales > Hyphomonadaceae > Hyphomonas. The sequence goes on from DNFL01000265.1 coordinate 6,114, forward strand.
CGCAGGAAACAGCGGCGCAAAGCCCGCCGCCTGAAGCAGCGCATTGCGGCTCGCCAGTGGCAGGATCAATCCGTCGGAAAGCTGCAGCACCATCTCGCGGCTCGGTTTCGCGCGGCCGGTTTCAAGGAAGGAAAGATGGCGCGCCGAAACATTGCAGTCGAGCGCCAGGTCAAGCTGGCTCATCCTCCGCGCGCCGCGAAAATGGCGCAGCAGGCGGGCGAAGGCGTCTTCACCGTCAAGGGCTGGCAGGATTGCATCGATCATGACGCATCGTCTCAGGCCGCCGCGCCTAAGTCCATAACCTCCGAGGTAATTGCGGCGCCTACGCCGCTTCGGTCATCCTTGCGCCCATCAAAGCAAGGAGGCTCCGATGAGCAATTTCTGGAAAACATGGATGCAGATCTGGTGCTGGGGCGTCATTCTTTTCGGCGCTGTGTTGGCAGGTGGCGCCTTTCCCGCAACTGACGCCGCCGTCCGCACGCTGTATTCAATTCTGGGCGGCGCGCCCGCAACGCCGGAAATGTTCGATGCGCCTGGCATGCGCTTCTCGGTCGGGCTGATGGGCGCGGTTACGCTCGGCTGGGGCGCGACGATCCTTGGCCTCTTGCCCGCTATCCATCAGGCCGGCGCCCCGGCATGGCGCGGGCTGACGCTTGCCCTCGCCATCTGGTTCGTCATCGACGGCGCAATCTCGGTGGCCACCGGCTACGGGCTCAACAACCTGCCGAACACGGCGCTGGCAGCCCTCTACTTCATCCCGGTTCTGACGACCGGCGTCCTGAAACGCAGCGCCGGCTGATCTCAGTCTGCGGGTGCCGCAACAAGGCCCAGCGCGCGGGCCATGATGTGGTAGATCTCGTTCTGCTCGATCACGCCGGTCATCAGGTTGGCGCCGGGCCCGGAAGCGAAGGCGGCAACGTCTTCGCCGCCGTGCGTTTCGGAATAGAGCGGCACGAGGGCGGGCTGCCGGAAATCGGGGTCGTAAGTATCGGTGTTGGTCAGGTCCTGCCGGGCACAGTCCCAGATGTCCTTGCCGTCTTCGCCTTTGCCTGAAACGCGGCAGGCGCCAGGGCCGTTGGCATAAGACAGCGTTGTGTAAGGCATGCCATCTTCTGCGATCGAGCCGCCTTCTCCGCCGAGGCCCGATACCGCAAGCCCGAGGATCGGATTGCCGCGCTGCGGATAGCCCGCAATGCTCAGCGTGTGCGAATGGTCCGCCGTGACGATGATCAGCGTCTCTTCCGGGTTCGTCATTTCCAGCGCCGCGGCAACCGCGGCATCAAACGCCATCGCATCTTCAAGCGCGCGGATGGCATTGCCGCCATGGTGCGCATGGTCGATACGTCCGCCTTCCACCATCAGCACGAAGCCTTCCGGGTTCTGCGACAGACGGGTGATCGCTGCGCGGGTCAGGTCTGCGATATGCGGCTCGCCGGCCTTGTCCTTCGCGCGGTCGAGTTCGAACTGCATGTGTGAGGGCTCGAACAGGCCGAGCAGTTTCACATCCGAAACAAAGTCGATGGCTTCGAATCCAGCCTTGTCGAAAACGAACTTGTGCTTGTCGGATTTGGCAGTCCATTCGCCGATCAGGTCGCGGCCATCCGTGCGTTCGCCGGACTTGCCTTCATATTCCGGGTCCGGAGTTTCCTTTGGCAGGAACTTTTCGCGCCCGCCGCCGAGCACAATGTCGAAGTCCACGGCCGTCGTTTCGATGAACTGGCGGGCGATATCCTTGCACGCATCCGAAGAGGCACCGCGCATATCGCTGTCGGCCTCCCAGTTGCGGTGCACGACTTTCGAGTAGGTGGCTGCCGGTGTCGCATGGGTGATGCGGGCGGTGGAAACAAGGCCTGTGGCCAGCCCGGCGCGCGAGGCGAATTCGAAAACGGTGTCGGCTTCATTGCCGGGCAGGGTGGCGCAATTGCCGAAGCCGACCGCACTGGTCACGCCGAGAACGCCGGAGAGCGTCTTCATGCCGCTGACCATCGCCGCCGCCGTGCCGGCGGAATCGGCGACCTGGAAATTGTGGCTGTAGGTTTTCGACAGCGCCGAATAGGGCAGCGAATCCATCGCGAGGTGATGGCTCTCGCCGTCTTCGCCGGCAGACTGGCCGGCATAGATGCGCGCGGCGGTGATGGTGGAAATGCCCATGCCGTCGCCGATGAAGAGGATGACATTCTTCGCCGGCTTGATCCCGCGCGCTGCGATGCGCGCCTCCACGGCCGCTTCGGCGGCGAGGTAATAGCTGTCGCCGGACTGCAGGGCGATGAAGGTTTCGCGTGCGGGAACGATGGTGGCTTCGGCGGAAGGCGCTGTTCCATCGGATTGGCAGGCGCCGAGCGCGGTGAGAACAGCAAGGCTGGCAATGAGGGCAGGGCGCATGGGTCGGTCTCCGGCGGTGTCTCTTTGAAACGCCTTAGCGCAGGATCATGACAGTGGCGACCCGTTACGGGGCGGGAGGCGCTTTCGGTTTCTGGCGCTGGGCAAGCCAGACGGCGACCAGGATTGCGCCCGCACCTGCGGCCTGGATCGTCGTCAGCGGCTCCTTGAACAGGCCCCAGGAAATCGCAGCGGCAACCACTGGCTGGGCGAGAACAAGGATTCCGGCAATGGCAGTATCGGTGGAGCCGAGCCCGGAAATGATCAGGCCTTGCCCGGCCACCTGTACGATAATCGCCAGCGCCAGCGGCATCGCGAAACCGGCCAGCGTCGCGGGCATGAACCGCTCGCCCGAAAGCGCCACGATGAGGAAAGCCATGCCGGCTTCGAACACGCTCAGCCAGAACATCGCCTCAACCCCGCCGAGCGTGCGCCGCGCGAGTTTCGAGAACAGCATGTAGAAGGACACGAACACCGCGGCTGCCAGCGCGAGCAGATCGCCCCGCAGCGCGCCGCCGGTCAAAACCTTTCCGCCGAGCGACAGCGCCGCCGCGCCTGCAACAGCGAGTACGGCCGCAACCGCCCAGTTCATTCCCGGCCGTTCCTTCAGGAAAGCCCAGGCCGCAAGGCCGACGAGAACATTGCCGAGGTTCACGATGAAGGTGGCGTTCGAGACGCTCGTCATCGTCAGGCTCCAGTGCCAGAGCGCCATGTCGAGCGTGAAGAAGAGGGCGGCAAGGAAAACCGCGCGGTTCGGCTTGCCGGGAAGGCGCCGGTCAACCACCAGCACGAGAACGAACAGCATCGGCACCGCGAACAGGTAGCGCCAGAAGGCAATCGCCTGCGGGCCGAGATCGTCGAGACCAAGGCGCAGGCCGATCGGCGCGAAGCCGAGCGCAATGCCGCCGCCAAGCACCATCAGCGGGCCAAGCCAGGGACGGTGTTCTTTGACGGGGCGAGGCTGCGGAACGGTGTTGGTCATCCGGCGCGCGTCATTGCGCGAATATCGTCCGGCGTCATCCCTTCTTTTCTGAAGTCGCTGAGACTTTTGTCCCCGAACCGTTTCGACAGCTTCTTTCCGTCCGGCCCGAGGATCAGCGGATGGAAATGATAGACAGGCTGCGGCCAGCCCATCAGGGCCTGAAGCAGGGTGTGAACCGAAGTCACTTCCCGCAGATCTTCGCCGCGGATGATGTGGGTGACGCCCTGCAGGGCATCATCATGGCAGCAGGCGAGATGGTAACTTGCCGGCGTATCCTTGCGCGCGAGCACGACATCGCCAAACCGTTCCGGCCGGGCAGGCACGGTGCGAAGACCCTGCCGGTCGGCCCAGACGGCATAGCTGAGGGTGTCAAAGGCCGGGCCCAGCTCTTCCCGCGCGGCGGCCAGTGACAGGCGCCAGGCGAAGGGCGCGTTGTGTGCCAGCCGCCGCTCTTCTTCCTCCGGTGCCAGCGGGTGGCTGACGAGGCCGCCTTCATCCGGATCGGCCCCGGCGGGCAGGCGCGCGGCAATCTCGCGCCGGGTGAGAAAACAGCGGTAGACAAGCCCCCGCGCGCGAAGCGCGTTGAGTGCGGCTTCATACTCGGCAAAGTGCTCCGACTGGCGGCGCACCGCGCCCGACCAGCGAAGTCCCAGCCAGGCAAGGTCCTCGTAGATGCCGGTTTCGTAGTCCGGCCGGCACCGGGTCTGGTCAATATCCTCGATCCGGAGAAGCACTTCTGCACCGGTTACCGCCGCCTCGTCCCAGACCGCAAAGGCGGAGGCGGCGTGCCCAAGGTGCAGGCGTCCGGTCGGGGAAGGGGCGAATCGGGTGCGGAACAGGGCCATCAGATTACAGGAACAGCGTTTCCTTGTTGCAAGGATTTGGTAAGAAACGTATCGCCTTGAGGCGTGAGAGGGTAGCTCTGATGTTGATCGCCGGCTGGCTTGAGACCGCCGATAAGTGGCTGAAAACAAACGTGCCGGGGTCCGAATGGCTGGACCTCGTCGGCGCGGGCGTTGTCGCATTTGCTGCCGTCCTTGCCTTCCTCTGGCTGACCGGGCGTGTCCTCAGGGTCACAGCCTCCATTTACAACGCCGCCAAGGCGCGCGCCGCGAAGGCGAGCAAGTCGCCCGGTTTCCGCATCCTGCTGGCCAAGCCGGAAGGCGGCCTCAGCCGGCGCACCGACAAATGGCTGACGCAGGCGCTGACCGCGAACCTGCCGATTTATGCGTTCGGCGCACCGTTCACCCTCGTTCCCATGGGTCGCATCAAGGGCGGGCTCGAAACCGCATCGGTCGCCCGCGCACGCAAGCGTATGGCGATTGCCGACGCCGACCTGTTCGTCTGGGTCAGCCGGCACGGCAAGGGCGAGCGCGGCCTAGAGCTGCACGGCCTCAGCCGCGGCGGCGGTCTTTCGCCGGCAGATGCCCGCCTCTTCACCATTGCCCTGCCGGGCGCGCGCAAGGCGCAGACGGCAGAAGTCGCCCGCGTTGCGGCTTATCTCATCGCCAAGCAGCTGCAGCCAGCGCTCAGCGATCCGCAGGCGTTCCGCGCCGAAAAGATCCGCGACCTTGCCGCCGAACTCGACAGCGTGATGACCGCCGATCTGCCGGTCTCGCAGACGCTGCGCTCGGAAATCGAGGCGGACTATTGCGCCGCCGGTGTGCGCGTCGCCGAAGAGCTTGGCGAATTGTCCGCACTCGACAAGGTGATCCAGCTGCGCCGCCGACATCTTGAGGAAGCCAACCTCAAGGCCGATACCGGCCGCATCATCCAGGCCAAGCTCGAACTCGGCCGTGCGTTGATCGTGCGCGCCGAAAAGCAATTCGATCAGGCTGTGGTGAAAGAGGCGATCATGCACCTCGCCGCCGCCGTGGAAGGCCTGCGCGCCGATCCGACCATCCAGCGCGCGCAGTCAGCATCTGATGCGCTGTTCAAGGCGCAGGCGATGATCGAATCGCGCAAGCGCTTTTCGCTGAACTTCGGGTCGTAGCGGGATTTATCCCACCTTCACCGGAGGAAGCGGACAGCTCACACCCGTGCCGCCAATCCCGCAATAGCCGTTCGGGTTCTTGGCAAGGTATTGCTGGTGGTAGCCCTCGGCGAGGTAGACTTCCGTACGCGGAGCAAGATCTGTCGTCACCGCGGCGCGGTGGCCGGCAGCGGCCAGCTCGGCATTGTAGGCGGCGATCATCTCGCGCGCGGCCTGCTCCTGCGCCGGCGAGGCGAAGTAGAGGGCTGAGCGGTACTGCGTGCCGACATCATTGCCTTGGCGCATGCCTTGCGTCGGGTCATGGCTTTCAAGGAAGAGTTTGACGAGCGCGGCGAACGAGACCTTTGCCGGGTCGAAGATCACCTCGACAATCTCGGTATGGCCGGTGCCGCCGGAGCAGACTTCCTCATAGGTCGGGTTGGGCGTGAGGCCGCCGGCATAGCCGACACGGGTCAGCCACACGCCCGGGGTCTGCCAGAACAGGCGCTCGGCGCCCCAGAAACAGCCAAGGCCGAACACGGCCGTCTCGAAGCCGGCAGGGGCTTCGGCCTCCAGCGGCAGGCCGGAAACGTAGTGGACACTGGCGGTCGGGATGGGCCGGGCGCGGCCGGGAAGGGCAGTTTCGGCGGTGGGCAGGGCAAGGGGCTTGCGGGAGAACAGCATGGGGCAGTCCCTCCTTTCGGTCCCAGATATGGGACTTCTGCGCTCTTGCGGCAATCACGTGCTTGCGAGGGGCGGGCGCATCCGGTATCTGGGCCGCTTCCTGCCGCAGGGCGGGTGCGGAGAGGTGGCCGAGTGGTCGAAGGCGCACGCCTGGAAAGTGTGTAGACGGGAGACCGTCTCCAGGGTTCGAATCCCTGTCTCTCCGCCAGCACTGAGCTGTCCGACCCGGACACATAGGTCACAGAATGTTCCGGAGAGATAGGGTACACTTTCGCCCCGAACGGGTTGTCGACAGTTTGTAGTGTCCTTGCCTCGAGATCAACGT
>DNFL01000036.1 GCA_003486945.1 Hyphomonas sp.
GTTCACCAGCAAGGCCATCCTGAAGTGGGCCAACGAGAACGGCGTCGAATGGCACTACATCGACCCGGGCAAGCCGCAGCAGAACGGCTACATCGAAAGCTTCAACGGCAGCCTGCGGGACGAATGCTTGAACGAGGAAATCTTCGATAGCCTGGTTGATGCCCGCCGAAAGCTCGCCCTTTGGCGCTACGACTACAACAACATCAGGCCGCATTCCTCGCTGGGCAACAAGACCCCGTCCGACGCGCGCAGGGCGCTTGAGCAATTTGAGGGCTCCGCGCCCGGCGCGCTTGCCCAGCCCGTAGCCGACCACTATCAACCCCAAGGACTCTCGTTATGACTGAGGGACGACCGGGGGGCAGGTCACACATGATCGACGAATAGCCGCCGCTGCTCTCTGTTCGTTACCATTGATCGCGCGGCGCTGTGGGTCTAAATCGCAACTGTCAAAGTGAAGTTCTAAGATCCGGTAGCTATCTTGGCATCCCATTGCTGCGGCCGGAAAGTCACGCAAGGAGCCGGCAACGGCATACAAGGAACATATAGGCCAATGAAAAAGACAATCAACAGCGTGCTGATTACCGGTGGCACTGGCTCCTTCGGGAAAACCATGCTCAAGGATCTTCTTGCTACCGGGGTGTCGGAGGTGCGGATTCTGAGCCGCGACGAGGAAAAGCAGGATGCGCTGCGGAACGACCTGCGTGACGACCGCGTCCGGTATTACATCGGCGACATCCGTGACCGGGGCGCTGTCGATCGCGCGATGATGGGCGTGCACGCGGTGTTCCACGCCGCCGCGCTCAAGCAAGTGCCGAGCTGCGAGTTTTTTCCGCACGAAGCAGTGCTGACGAACGTTCTGGGTTCTGAAAACGTCATCCGCTCGGCAATCGCGGCCAACGTCAAAAGCGTGGTCTGCCTGTCCACCGACAAGGCTGTCTTCCCTGTCAACGTCATGGGCATGAGCAAGGCGCTAATGGAGAAGACCGCTCAGGCGGCGGCGCGGACGCTGGGTCCTGATGCGGATACGATCATTTCGGCCGTGCGCTATGGGAACGTGATGTACTCGCGCGGATCGGCGATTCCGCTGTTCATCCGGCAAATCAAGTCTGGCATACCGATCACCGTGACTGAGCCGACGATGACCAGGTTCCTGATGCCGCTGCGGTACAGCGTCGCTCTGGTGCATCACGCGTTCGAGCACGCGAACCAGGGTGATCTGTTCATCAAGAAGGCGCCGGCCTCGACGATAATCGACCTGATCAACGCATTGAAAGAACTGTTTGAGGTTCCTGACCATCCTGTCGAGTTGATCGGCTGGCGGCATGCAGAGAAGCTTTACGAGACGCTTGCCAGTGCGCAAGAGCTGGGCAGCGCCGAGGACATGGGCGATTACTACCGCATCAAACTCGACATGCGCGATCTGAACTACAAACCCTATTTCAGCGAGGGTGAGCAGGAAATCGTGCAACACGAGGACTATCACTCGCACAACACGGAACGGCTCGATATTGCAGGGGTCGAAGAGCTGCTGCTGTCGCTGCCCGAAGTGAGAGCGGAAGTCGATGCATGGAAGGCAAGCCGATGAAACTGGTCATTACCGGCGCGCGGGGCCTGATCGGTTGGCATGCCATGACGCGGGTGCACGCTGCTAACTGCGCTGCCCGCTTCAAAGGCCAGCCCGAGCCTTATGACCTCGTTGCGCTTGGCCACGCCGAGTTCGACGATGACTTGCGCTTGCGCGAGGCCGTCGACGGGGCTGCAGGGGTCCTGCACTTCGCCGGCGTGAACCGGGCGCATCACGAGGTTCTGGAGGGCTCGAATCCGGCGATTTCCCGCCGTCTGGTCGACGCCTGCAAGGCCGTGGGTGCCAAGCCACACATCATCTATGCCAACTCGACTCATGCCGCCAGCGACACCCCCTACGGCCGCTCTAAGCGGATCGCAGGTGAGGTGCTGTCGACGGTCAGTGGGCGCTACACCGATATGATCCTGCCTCATATCTTTGGCGAGTGCGCTCGCCCGCGCTACAACAACGTTACCGCGACTTTCATCGAGGCGGTGATCGCGGGCAAAGCGCCGGACATCAATCCCAATGGGCGGGTCTCGCTGCTGCATGCTGGCGCCGCCGCGCAGGCAGCGCTCGATGCAGTCGTCGAGGGCACCACTGGCACGCTCAGGCCCACGGCGCGTGATATCGCTGTGACCGAGCTTTTCGCGATCCTCCAGCGCTTTCACTCGGACTACCAGGCCAATATCTTCCCCGATCTCGACGACGCGTTGACGCTGGCCCTCTTCAACAGCTATCGTGCAGCGCTCTACCCGGATGGGTTCCCGCGTCCGCTGAAGATTAACACCGATGCCCGCGGCACGCTCTTCGAGGCGGTCAAGGGCGGTGGCGGCGGCCAAACCTTCCTGTCGACAACCAAGCCACGGGTGACCCGGGGCGATCATTTCCACATCAACAAGATGGAACGCTTCCTGGTCGTGCAGGGCGAGGCGGTGATCCGTATCCGCAAGGTGATGAGTGACGAAGTCTGGGAATACCGGGTGTCGGGTGACGCGCCCGCACCAGTCGATATGCCGACGCTACACACCCATTCCATCGAGAACATCGGCGACAGCGAACTGCTGACGCTGTTCTGGACCCATGATCTGTTCGATCCGACCAACCCGGATACGTTTGCTGACAAGGTATTGAAATGAAACGCCTCAAGGTTATGACCATTTTGGGCACCCGGCCTGAAATCATCCGCCTGTCCCGCGTCATGGCGCGGCTTGACGACTTCACCGACCATGTGATGGTCCACACCGGGCAGAACTGGGATTACGAGCTGAACGAGGTGTTCTTCGAGGATCTGGGCGTGCGCAAGCCTGACCATTTCCTCGGTACTGGAGGCGGCACTCTGGGCGAGACGCTGGGCAAGATCCTGTCAGAAAGCGAGAAGGTGCTAGCTAAGGAACGCCCCGACGCGGTGGTGGTTTTGGGCGACACCAATTCGGCGATCGCGGCGATCATGGCGCGGAGGATGAAGGTCCCGATCTATCATATGGAGGCCGGTAACCGGTCCTTCGACCGCAACGTGCCCGAAGAGACCAACCGCAAGTTGGTCGACCACATTTCAGATTTTAATTTGGTCTATACCGAGCACGCCCGCCGTCATCTGCTGTCTGAAGGCTGCCACCATCGCCGGATCTACTTGACGGGCTCGCCGATGCGCGAGGTGCTGGAGTACTATCGCGACCGGATCGAAGCGTCTGACGTCACGTCACGGCTTGATCTCAGGGACCGCGGTTATTTCATCGTTTCGTTGCACCGTGAGGAGAACGTGGACAGCGCCTCGAGACTTTCCGCTTTGGTCGACGCGCTGAATCGGATCGCGGCACAGTATGACATGCCTGTCA
>DNFL01000324.1 GCA_003486945.1 Hyphomonas sp.
AGGCCGCGGTTCGTGTATTTCTTGGCGATCGAGATCACGAGGCGGAGGTTGGCTTCCACCATCTCCTTCTTGGCAATCCGCGCTTCGCGCTCGCCCTTCTGCACGGTCTGCACGATCCGGCGGAAGTCGTCGATCGGGATACCGATCTCGGTGGCGATCTCGGTGATCTCGGCACGGACGATTTCAATCTCGCCGCCCTTGCCATCGATCAGGCGTTTCCATTTTGGCGAAATCGCGCGCACGCGCTCGGCCCAGTTGGGTTCAAGTTCGCAACCGATATAGTTCTCGAGGAATTCCTTGCGCGGCACGGCATGCGCGTCGGCAAGACGCATCAGCTTGCCCTCAAGGCCCATCAGCTTCTTGTTGATGGCGTAGAGCTGTTCGACCAGCGCCTCGATCCGGGCATTGTTGATGTGGATCGTCTTCAGGTTTTCCACGATCACGAGCGACAGGTCATCATACTCGTGCTGCGCTTTCGGCGTCAGGTCCTTGCCTTCAAGGCGGCGGCCGACGAGCCGGTCCTGCAGCTTGCGGAAACGGCCGAAGCTGTCAGCAATCTCGTCGAGCTTGGCAAGCACGCCTTCGCGCAGCTCGGCCTCCATCGCCGACATCGACATCGCCGCCGCGTCGTCCTCTTCCTCTTCCTCGATCTGCTGCTGGCGCAGGCGCTCGGCTTCGACCTCATCGATCTCTTCCTGGCTCTGGCGCTTCTTGCCCTTCACGGGCGGCGGAGGCTCGGGCGGTTTCTCCTCAATCACCTTCGGTTCCGGCGGCGGGTTTTCCGCGCCATAGGTCGCTTCAAGGTCGATGAGGTCGCGCAGAAGGATGCGCTCGTTCATCAGCTCGTCGCGCCACACCATCATGGCTTCGAAGGTCAGCGGGCTTTCGCACAGACCACGGATCATCGCATCGCGGCCAGCTTCGATCCGTTTGGCGATGGCGATCTCGCCTTCGCGGGAGAGCAGTTCCACCGCGCCCATCTCGCGCAGGTACATGCGCACGGGGTCGTCGGTGCGGTCGCTGCCGCGGGCGTTGCCTTTCTTGGCGAGGACTTTCTTGTCCTCAAGCTTGGTCAGGGCCTTGCCCTGCTCCTCGGCTTCTTCTTCGGACTCGACGACGGCGATGCCCATCTCGGAGATCTGGGACATCACGTCTTCAATTTGATCCGAGCTCATGTCGGAATCAGGCAAAAGCTGGTTGATTTCGTCATGGGTGATGAAGCCGCGCTTCTGGGCGCGCTTCAGGACCTTTTTGACGTCTGTCGCGTTAAAATCGACAAGACCGCCTTCGTTTTCCTTGTCTTCTTCACCCTCACCGTCACCGGCGGTGTTCTTTTTCTTCTTGGTGGCTGTCGCCATATTCAAGTCTCTCCCTGACGAAGGGGGCTGCCTGTGGCCGCCCATCGCCCGTTGCCAATCGCCCTAGCCGCTCAGCTGTCGCCGCGTTTGCCTGATGCCTCGTTCATGCGAGCCCTGAGGGCTCGTCGCTCCGCGACCATTTGGTGCCTGCGCCGCCACCCTGAAGGCGACGCCGAAGCCACCCCGCCAGCATCATCCATGCCAGAGACGGGGTTTTCCTGGCCGGGACGCCCGGCTGCCACATACTGCTCGACGGCAATCAGCCACTCCCGAGCCTCGGGCCCATCGGCCGCTATCTGAGGCGTTGCGGGATATTGTTTGAGCAAGCTGGCAGCACGCATGTACCCAGTTTGCTGTAAATGGGCGGTCATTTGGGCTCGGTCAATAGGCTTTCCGGCATTTGCCATGTCGAGAAGCAGATCGCGGATACGGGCCACATCCTCGTCCGCAAGTCCGGCCGCAGCTAGAGTTTCGGCCCCGATGGCTAGCAGGAACGGGCTGTCGATCGCGCGGATCAGAACGCCGAGGCCGCGCACCTTGGCGGGCGGGCCTTTCTTCAGTTCGGCCTGGGCGGGCTCGCCCTCGGCGGGAAACTGTGCCGAACCGGGCCTGCTCTTCCTGTAGCTGGTGCTGCGTTTTGCGTCGCGCAGCTGCCAGAGATAGTCGCGCAGGCGGGACTTCAGATCGCGCTCATAGGCGGCCTTCACCCCGCCATGCCGGATCTGGCCGCAGGCCGCCATCAGCCGGGCTTCGAGGCCTGCCTGGCGCTCTGGCGTGTCCAGCGGCTCGGCATCACGCTCGCGCCGCCACAGCAGTTCGGACAGCGGCAGGCGCTTCTCCAGCTCCTCCCGCATCGCCATCGCGCCGCGGGCGCGGATCAGGTCGTCCGGGTCCATCCCGTCAGGCAGCAGTACGAAGAATACGGAGCGGCCCGGTTCGACGAAAGGCAGGGCCCGGTCGAGCGCGCGGTAGGCGGCTCCAAGGCCGGCGCGGTCGCCGTCGAAGCACATCACGGGCTCAGGGCCTGCTTTCCAGATCAGCTGCAACTGTTCCTCGGTCAACGCGGTGCCGAGCGGGGCGACCGCATGGCCGAAGCCTGCTTCGGTGAGGGCGATCGCATCCATATAGCCTTCGCAGACGATCAGCCCGCCGCCTTCGCCGTGGCCCAGCGCCTCGCGGGCGGCTTTGTAGCGATAGAGAACTGTAGACTTGTGGAAGAGTTCGGTATCGCCCGAGTTCAGGTATTTCGGCTTGGCATCCGGCGTAAGACCCCTGCCCCCGAAGGCGATGACTGCGCCGCGCACATCGGTGATCGGGAACATCAGGCGGCCGCGGAAGAAGTCGAACGGCTCGCCGCCCTTGTCGCTTTCCTTGATAAGGCCGACCTCGACCAGTTCGGCGTCCGTGAAGCCCTGTTCGTTCAGGTGCGCGCGGGTGCGGCGCCAGTCGTCCGGGGCGTAGCCGAGGCGGTGGCGGCTCCAGGCGGCGGCGTCCAGGCCG
>DNFL01000172.1 GCA_003486945.1 Hyphomonas sp.
CCTTCCTGTCGCCGCTGCCCCTCAAATATCGTCAGGCAGAGCTTTATGCCGTCTCGTCGGAAGACCATTACCTGCGCGTGCACACGAGCGCCGGTGAGGAATTGATCCTGATGCGGCTGGCGGACGCGATGCGTGAGCTTGACGGCGCCGGCGGGCTGCAGGTGCACCGATCCTGGTGGGTGGCGAAATCCGGCGTCAAGGATGTGCGCCGCGAAGGCAGCAAGCTCAGCCTCGTACTCGCCTCCGGCAAGACAGCGCCCGTCTCGCGCACCTACATGGCAGCGGTGAAGGAAGCCGGCCTGTCGGCCTAGGCGACGATGTCCGTGACCGGCTCGGTCGAGATCAGCAGCTGCTTCACGAATTCGATATGGCTGCGCAGGCGGTAGAGATCGTCCGTATAGGACAACGGCACATCAAGCTTGCCGATCTCGACCTGCAGTTTTTCCAGTTCTCGCTGAACGCCCTTGCGCGCATCCCCGGCCGGCAGCGCCCTGCCCTGCGCCTCCAGCGCGCGCAGGTCCTTGTACCAGACATAGATCTTGCGGCGCACACGCCAGCGATAGATCGGCGGTGCAGCACGCACGAGCGGGAAGCCGAGCGTCAGCAGCGGGATCGCCAGCACCCAGGCGCGGTCGAGAAAGTTTGCCACCGCGAACGGAAAATATCGGCGCAGGAAAGACGGGCCATCCTTGTAGTGGCGCGCGACCTGCTTGCTGACCGGCAGGTCAGCATCCTGCATGTTCGGGAAACGGCCTGCGGGCGAGAACACGCTGCGTCCGCCATGAATGGTGAGGGCGGCATCAAGCAGCACCGATTCGATCGCCGGGTGGATATCCGTCTGCACGGCAAGTTGGGCGATGGCGGCGACCAGCGGCACATCCGCAGACGGAACATCCGCGCCGACATCGGAAACGCCGCGCAGCAGCGTCACCGCCGAGAGACCGTCTTCACGCCGGGCGATGGCCTGCGCGCGGTCGAACGGCATCAGGCGCACGGCCGGGTCGCGCAACAGGGCCCGGATGTAGGGCGCATCCGGTGAGGCCGCGAAGGCAGCAGCATCAATCTGGCCGGCCAGCAGCGCAGCGGTTGCCTCGCTGGTCGGCAAGGTCTGACGTGACGCTGCAGGCCAATCGCCTCCGAAAGCCTGCTGCAAGGTGGTTGCGAGCGCGCGGGTTCCGGAGCCTTCCGGGCCGATGGAGAGGCGCAGTTTGCGAAGCTCGCCAAAATTCGCCGCGCTGGCGCCGCTACGCACAAAGACCCAGAACGGTTCCTCGAACAGGCCGCCCAGCGAGTGCAGCTCCGCGTCCGCCTCCGGTCCGGACAGTCCACCCTGCACGAGAGCAACGTCTGCCTCGCCTGCCATCAGCAGGGACAGGTTCTCGATAGAACCGGCCGTGTCGACCAGAACGACCTCGATCCCCTGCTCGCCCAGCAGGCGCTGATATTCTTCGGCATAGGCATGATAGGCGCCGCCCGGCGCGCCGGCTGCAAACCGGATCTGCTTCGGCGGCGCCGGGTCCATCAGCATGAACGCCACGATGAAACCCAGCAGGGCCAGCGCTATCACCGGCGCATAGATGCGCCATGCTTCACGGGGCATGTTCGTCCCTCCCGACGTGGGCGCGCAGCGCACCCGCATGTTCCATAAGGCGGAGCGGCGCCCTGCTGCAACTGCCTCAGGCCTTGTGATAGGGTGTTCCGGCCAGAATGGTCATCGCGCGGTAAACCTGCTCGGCCAGCATCGCGCGCACCAGCCGGTGCGGCCAGGTCTGCGCCCCGAAGGCGATGGATTTCGGCACAACGCGTCGCACATCTGCCGAAAAACCTTCTGCCCCGCCGATCAGGAACACGGCGTCGCGCTGGCCATCATCGCGCCAGGCAGCAAGGCGGCGCGCAAGTTCGGTGGAGGTGATGTTCTCGCCGGCCTCATCAAGGCGCAGGCTGATCGCCCCTTCCGGTATCCGGGTCAGAAGACGCGCGCCTTCTGCCTCCAGTCCACCGCCACTGGCGACTTCCGCCTCGTCCACGCCTCGAAAGCCCAGCTGCCGGGCGAGAGGCAGGGTGCGGCCGATATAGTCGTCTGCAAGGATACGCTCAGGCCCGTCCTTCAGCCTGCCAACCCCAAGGAGGGTGAGCCGCATGGGTTCAGGACGCGCGGACGCGCTGGCTGGCGGGGTCAGAGACCCAGATCTTCTCGAGATTGTAGAATTCGCGCACTTCCGGGCGGAAGAGGTGGACAATCACGTCGCCCGTATCGATCAGCACCCAGTCGGCATTCGCCATGCCTTCGACGCTGGGCGTGCGGCCGGTGAGGCGCTTCGCTTCCTGGGCGACATGGTCGGCAAGCGCAGAAACGTGACGCCCGGAACGCCCGGACGCAATGATCATGAAATCGGCAAGGGATGATTTGCCCTGCAGGTCGATGAAGGTCAGGTCTTCGGCCTTGTCATCTTCGAGGGTCTTGGAAAGGGCCTCGGCGAGCGCACGGATTTCGGCGATCGAGGCGTTCTTTGGGGGCTCAACCCGGTTCTTGGCGGATGGCAGGGCTACATTTCCTTCTGTGGCAGGCCTGAATTCTTAACATGCACCGGCCCCTTCAACCAGCAAAAAGGCAGATCGGTGTGCAATCGCCAATCTGTTCATTAGCTATACAGGGTTTCATTTGGAATGTGCCCGAGTTTCGCCCTATCTTGCGTGTAATGAGATCCGGGTCCCTCATGAACTTTAGGAAACCTCCCATGCGTAGCGTTCTCGCCGTAACATCGCTTTTCGCAGCGGCCGCCCTCGCCAGTTGCGCCGCAGCAGTTCTCGGCACGGCCGGCGCTGTCGGCATCAATTCGATTCAGGAAAAAACCCTCGGCGAAGCCGTGGATGACGCCACCACCTCCAGCGAGATCAAAGCGAAACTTCTGAATGAAAGCGGCGCCAGGTTCGGCGAAGTAGATGTGGAAGTCGCCAACGGGCTCGTCCTGTTGTCGGGCCGGGTGAATGCGCCGGAAGACCGCACCTATGCCGAAGGGATCGCATGGAGCGCCTCGCGCACGCAGGACGTGGCCAACGAAATCCGGATCGAGCCGCCGGGCGGTTTCTTTGCCAACGTGTCGGACGAAATCATCACCGGCCGGGTGCGCGCCCGCCTGCTCGGCTCGTCCAAGGTCAAGAGTGTCAACATAAACGTCGAGACCTATAGCGGCGTCGTCTACCTGATGGGCATTGCCCGCAGCGCCGAGGAGCTGCGCTCCGCCGCCGAGGAAGCCAGCGTTGTCGGCGGTGTGAAACAGGTCGTCTCGTATATCCGGGTGCGTGAGGCAGCTGCGAGGCAGGCCGCTCCGATCCGGACCGAGGCCCCAGTCACCTCGCCGCCGGCCCCCACTTATCAAGCGCCCCCTGACGCGTCATATACAACCGAGCCGATGCCTGAACTGCACGGCGCAAGCTACGATCCAGGAAGCCGCTGACACGGATGTGAGCCTTCCACCGCAACGGGAGGCCATCCGCGCGTGACGCTGCAAATCGCCATTCAGATGGACCCGCTGGAGCGGGTGAACATCGACGGGGACACGACCTTTGCCCTCGCCGAGGTCGCGCAGGCGCGGGGCTATTGCCTGTTCGTCTACGGCCCGCAGGACCTTGCCTGGACCGAAGGCCGGCTGACCGCGCGGGTGCGCCCGGCAAAGGTGCAGCGCGTACAGGGGACGCCCGGTCTCTTCGGCGAATCGCAGACATTGGACCTCGCGAAGGAGACGGATGTCATCCTGATGCGTCAAGACCCGCCATTTGACATGGGCTACATCACCGCCTGCCATCTCCTGGAAGCGGTCTCCGGCGAAACGCTGGTGCTCAACGATCCGGCCGGCGTACGCTCCAGCCCCGAAAAAATTTTCCCGCTGATGTTCCCGGACATCATGCCGCCCACACTGGTCACCCGCGACCGCGCCGCGATCGACGCCTTTCGGACCGAACACCGCGACATCATCGTCAAGCCGCTCTACGGCCATGGCGGCGCCGGCGTGTTCCGACTGACCTGGGAAGACCCGAACCTCGACTCGCTGCTGGAAATGTTCCTCAGCCGCTCCGGCGAGCCGGTGATGGTGCAGGCCTTCCTGCCGGCAGTTTCCGAAGGCGACAAGCGCATCATCCTGATCGACGGCGAGCCGGTGGGCGCCATCAACCGCAAGCCGAAATCCGGACAGGTGCGCTCCAACCTCGTCGTCGGCGGCACGGCTGAGGCGACGGAGCTTTCCGCCGCTGACCAAGCCATCTGCCAGCGGATCGGGCCGGAACTTAAACGCCGCGGACTGATGTTGACCGGCATCGACGTGATCGGCGGACGCCTGACCGAAGTGAACGTGACCTCCCCGACCGGCCTGCAAGCCCTGAAGCGGCTGTCGGGCATTGATGCAGCTGCCAAATTCTGGGACGTTGTGGAAAGGAAGCTTGCGGCGCGGGGCCCGTAGCGTCATTGTTGGGGGATGTTGATGAAACCGGTCACTGCCATTCTGTTCCTGTCGCTCGCTGCGGTGGGCACTGCCTGTTCCGATGCTGGTACGGCGAAAGTCGCCAGCAAGGAGGCAACCGTCGAAACCGCGTCTGCGGAAACGGAAGTCAAAGGCAAGTTGAACCTGAACATCGGCCGCCCCGCGGAAGACCGCGGCGGGCTGATCGTGTCGGGCAATACGGGCAACTCCAACGGCCTGCTGATTTCTCCCAGCTCCGGCGGCGGAAACATCAAGGATGTCGAGGGTCTGGATGTCCAGATCGTCGAATCACCAGATGACCTGCTGAAGGCACCAGAAAAGTCTGACGAAGACGAGATCATCCGGCTGCCGGAATAACTGCTCAGCCGGACAGGGTCTCCTGCCCCAGCCATTCCTTGCAGACCGAAACCGCCTGCGGCAGCAAATCCGGGCGCTCGATGTAATAGTGATCCGCTCCCTGAATATCCCGGTAGGCTTTCCGGGAATGGCCGACTGCATCGAACAGACGCTTCGCATGGCTGGGGGTGCAGGCAAGATCGGCCGTATTGTTGATCACCAGCACCGGGCAGGAAATGCGCGACGCGTTTCCGAGCCCATCCGCGCGCGTCGTGTCATAGCCCCATTGCGAGAGCCATGAGCGCAGCGTGGTGAAACGCGCGAGGCCGACAGGCCCGTCATTCGCGATACGCGGTTCCCCCAGATAGCAGGTATGGGGACGCCGGTCGGAAGGCTCCTGAGTCGGATCTGTCCAGCACACGCTGGCCATTGTTCCGTGCACGGTGAAGGCGCGCTCCATCGTATGCTCTCCCTTGCGGCGGAATTCCGCCAACGTGTCCTTCACCCAGTCCGTGATGCGCCGGTTGCGGGCAATCTGCGCGGCGCGGAAGCGGGCGACGAACTCCTCCGTATAAGGAGGCTGCGCCGGACAGGCGGGGTCATAGATGTTCAGCGCCGCATCCCGCTCGAACGGGCGCGCCTCATTCGTGATCGACGGGTCCATCCACTCCGTCAGCGTGATCGCGCGGCTGACATGCGCGGCCAGCAGCATGATACCGTCGGCGGGCTGTAACGCCTTCTTCGTCAGGTCATAGGGATCGCCGGCCGGCGTCTCCGTGATTGTCGGGCGCTCCGCTTGGTCCTGATAGAACAGCGAGAGTGATCCGCCTCCGGACCATCCGCCAAGGATCACGCGCTTGTAGCCGAGCTTCGTGCGTGCATGCTCGATACAGGCGCCGAAATCGGCAGCACACTTTTCCATGATCAGCGCCGTATCGTTGCCCCGGTAGCGCGTGTTGCAATAAATCACATGCTGGCCTCCACGCGCGAGCGCCGAGACAAGCGGCAGGAAAGAGCCACCGCCAATCGGGTGGGAGAAGATGACAACGCTCTCGGCTTTCGTGCCCGCCGGATAGATGCGCATGCATTCCACCGGAACAGTGTCACCTGCCCCGCCATACACATCCTTGAAGCTGGAGGGGTCCTTGTGCAGCACAAGATAGGGCTCCCGCACGATTTCCGCTGCGCCAACTGCCATACCTGCCTCCTTGCCCCGATGCGTTCCGGAGTGCAGATTATTGCGCAAAGCGCCCCTGTCCATGCGGGCCGCAGGGTCAAGGGAGGACATGATGATCAAGGCCAACGGCATCCACCATATCGCGATCATGGCGGCCGACATCAAAGAGCACATCGCCTTCTTCTCGGATGTGATGGGCTTCCAGCTCTCCGCCCTGTTCGACATGCACGGCGTTCCGGGCGGCATGCATGCCTTCCTGCACATGGACGATCATTCCTATTTCTCGGTCGTGCAGCTGCCGGCGGTAAAAGACATTCCGATCGAGTTGGGCGTGACCCATGCCGGCACAGGCGCCGGTCCGTCCGCACCCGGAACGATGCAGCACCTCGCCTTCCGGGTGAACACGCTCGACGACCTTCTCGCCATCCGCGACCGCATCCGCACCAAGGGCGTCAACGTCATCGGCCCGCTCGACCATGCGATGTGCCACTCCATTTACTTTGCCGGGCCGGACCATCTGACGCTTGAAGTCGCCTGCTCCACCGTACCGATTGACCCGCGCGCCTGGATCGACCCGGCGGTGGTCGAGCGCGCCGGGATCAGCGCCGCTGAGCTTGAAACCTTCGTGACGCCGGACCCCTATTCCGGCGAAGGCGGCCGCGTGAAACAGCCGCCTTATGATCCGGCAAAACCGCACCAAGCCTATCCGGAGGCAATGTACAAAGCGATGCTCGCTGCACCGGATGAAGCCATCCTCGCCGCCACGAAGTTCGAGCCACCTGTAAAGGTTACCGTCTGAACTGGCGGCGCGAAGCCGCGCCCGATACACGCAGCAGTCGTATCTGGCCCGCTGGTTGCA
>DNFL01000119.1 GCA_003486945.1 Hyphomonas sp.
GCCGTCTCGATGTCGCCATCCTCGGCGGCGGCGTCATGGGCCTCACCTCGGCGCTCATCCTCGCGCGGCGCGGGCACGCCGTCACCGTCTATGCCGAGGCGATGCACCCGAACACCACCTCCAACATCGCCGGCGCCCTCTGGCTGCCCTCCAGCCTTTACGACCGCAACGATGCCACGCAGGAATTCCTGGACCTCAATTGGCACGTCACCCGCGAAGCCCATCGCGGCTTCCTGCCTTACGTCAACCGTCCCGGCTACGGCGTCAGCTGGGTGCGCCATTCCGAAACCTCAAACCGCGTGCGCGATCCGCGCTTTGCGCTCCCAGGCGGCGATGATCTGTACCCGGACCTTCAGATCCTCACCGCGCAGACCCGTTTCGGCTTCCCCTACGAGGAACGCTACCACACCCTGATGATCGATCCGGACTATTACCTCGACCAGCTGATGCAGGACGCCCAGCTCGCCGGCGCCCGCTTCATCTCACAGCGTTTCGAAACGCTGGACGATGTCCTTGCCCTCGTACAGCCTGTCGTCGTCAACTGCACCGGCCTCGGCGCCGGTAAGCTCTTCGGCGACGAGAGCCTGATGCCCATTCGCGGCCAGCTCACCCATCTTCTGCCGCAGCCGGAGATCGATTACTCGTACACAACTTATGTCGACGGCTCGCTCTACATGTTCCCCCGCAAGACCGGCCTCGTCCTCGGCGGCAGCCACGGCCGCGGCAACTGGTCTCTCGATGTCAACGAAGAAGAACTCACCCGAATGATCGACGGCCACGCGTCGCTGGCCGAGCGGGCGAGTTTCTCTGCCTACTCGCCCTGACGTCCTGCTTCCCATGCCGCCGCCTGCGCAGCGGCGATCCGGGGCAGGTGGCCCATCACCAGGTTCACGTCGATATAGTGCAGGCCCCAGTCCGCCAGAATCTCGCCATTGTTGACAATATCGCCAACGATATCGTCCGTTCTCGGCCCATCACCTGCATTGATTGTCACCGCCAGCCAGTCATGCGTCGCAATGCTGCGGCATTCGGCAGACAGCAGCCCCGGCAGTTTCACGAAGGGCGTGTCGAAGGCGACGCCATAATCGGCATTCGCCATCACACCAGCGCTCGCCCGCGGCAGGTAGGCGTCCAGCGCCGTGCCATCCCCTGATAGCGCAGGTGGGCTGCTGCAGATGGCGCGGTTGCCCTCCGGCGTCACCTTGCCGAAGCGCGACTCCGCTGGTGGTTCAGCCGTCGCCCGGAACGAAACGAAGGACAGCATGCAACCGGCCTTATCTGCCGAGGCACACACTGGCATCCCGCCAAAGGTGCCGTCCGCGTCCACGTTCGCCAGCGTCCCGATCGGATGCGCGGCGATGAGCAGGTCCTGCGCCGGCGTGCCGATGATTTCCTTCTTCAGCAGCTCAAGGATCATCCCTGCGCCCTGCGAATGGCCCACCAGCACAACGCCACGCCCATTATTCTCGTGCTCAAGATAATACTTCCAGCTATCGACAATATCCGCCCAGCGCATCTCCGCATCTGCCGTCGCCGTGCCCGTCGACACCGCTGCCCGCAGCGACATCAGCGTCGCCTGCCGATAGATCGGCGCATAGAGACGGCAGGCCGAACCATACCGCGCGAACTGGTTCGCCGTCACACTCAGCTCCTCCGGCCCGGCCAGCATGTCGCTGTTCGGCGACTGGTCGAGTGAGACGGTCGGGTAATAGTAGAAACAGTCGAACGCCGGCTCGGTGGTCGCCGCAAACATCTCAATTTGCGTCGAGCCATCCTCCGCAATCACCGTCGCCGTCAGGTCCTGCGCGCAGGCATCCTTGCCCGCCTTGTCCGGATGGCACAGCCATGTGTCGAGGTCGGCATAATCGATGCGCTCGAACGCCGGCGCAGCCGTTTCTTCGACTTTGCTCGCATTTGGGCTGCACGCCGCCAGCATTCCTGCGCCCAGCGCAGCCGAAATCACCATACGCATCGTTTCCTCCAGGTTTACTTTTTTCTGGTTCAGCGTGTCAGGCTGTCGACATTTGAAATGTAGCGCTGCTTCTCCGCCTCCGGCAGAAAGCTCCCGGCAAAGCTGTTCTTCGCCAGCTGCACGATCTGCGCATCCGACAGGCCCAGCGCCATTGCTGCCTGCTCATAGTTGCGCCCGATATAGCCGCCGAAATAGGCCGGATCGTCGGAGTTCACCGTCACCATCAGCCCCAGTTCCAGCTGCGCCTTCACCGGGCTCTCTTTCAGGTCGTCGATCACGCACAGCGAAAGGTTCGACAACGGACAATTCGTCAGCGGAATCTGCGTATCCTGCAGCACCGCAATCAGCCCCTCATCCTCCATCGACCGGTTGCCATGATCGATCCGGTCCACACCGATATCGAGCAGCGCCTCGCGCACATATTCCGGCGGGCCTTCCTCGCCGGCATGCATGCACAGCTTGAAGCCCATCTCCCGGCAGCGCTGGTAAAGCCGCTCGAACTTCAGCGGCGGATGCCCCATCTCGGAGGAATCGAGCCCAACCCCAACAAACTTCTCATGCCAGGGCGCCGACTCCTTCAATAGGTCAAAACCGTCCTCTTCCGACAGATGCCGCAGGAAGCTCATGATCAGGTAGCTGGTCACGCCCAGCTCCTTCTCCCCGCGCTTAAGCGCCGCCAGAATGCCCTCTGTCACCACGCCAAACGGCACGCCCCGCGCCGTGTGCGCCTGCGGATCGTAGAACATCTCGACATGGCGCACATTGTCGGCCGCCGCGCGCTGCAGATAGGCCCAGGTCAGATCGTGAAAATCCTCCTCGGTCCGCAGCACCTGCATCCCCTCATAATAAAGGTCGAGGAATTCCTGCAGGTTTGAGAAATTGTAGGCCGCCCTGGCGTCCTCGAGCGTCTTGAAGCGCAGATCAATCTTGTTGCGCGCCGCCAGCTGCATCATCAGCTCCGGCTCGAAACTGCCCTCGATATGCAGGTGAAGCTCAGCCTTCGGCAGGCGCTGGATCAGGTCTGTCTGTGTCATGCCCCAAGGCCTAACCCAGCGATCCCGAACCGTCCAGAAAGACCTTACTCCGAGGCCCCCGCCTGCACACTTTCCAGGTAGGCAACCAGCCCGTCGATGTCGATTTGGTCAAATTGCCAGTTGGGCATGTCCGGATGGTCGGTGTTGATGCCTTCGGTGAAGGTCTGTTTTAGCGTGCCGAGGTCCACCACCTGGTCCAGCAGGCTGAAGGGCGGCGCATAGGGATGCGGGCTCTCCGTCTCCGCGCCAATCGCATGGCAGCTCGCACACGCCGTCTCGGCAATCGCCTCGCCCCGGCCGATCATTTCATCCTGTTCGGTGACAACCGGCTCAGCGACGGGCGGAGCCTCTGCGACCGGCGGCTCGGATGTTTTACTGCAGGCAAACAGCGTCAGCGCAGCGAAAAGAGCGGAAAGGGAGAGGCCCCTCCGCATCACGCCGCCGCCATCAGGCTCTTGAACAAGCCAATGCCGTCTTCGCCGCACTCATGCCCACCGATGGCGCGCTCCGGGTGGGGCATCATGCCCAGTACTCGTCCGTTGACGGACAATACGCCCGCAATGTCGCGCGCCGCCCCGTTCGGGTTCTCGCCCTTCGCATACCGAAACGCCACGCGCCCGTCGCCTTCCAGCCGGTCCAGCGTGTCTGCGTCGGCGTAATAATTGCCCTCAGCATGTGCTATCGGGATCACGACATCGCTGCCATCATAGGCGCTCGTGAAGGCCGTGTTCGTCGCCACGCTCAGCTTCTGAGGCCGGCAGACGAAATGCAGCGAGGCATTGCGCACCAGCGCGCCCGGCAAGAGCCCCGTCTCGGTCAGGATCTGGAACCCGTTGCACACGCCCAGCACATATCCGCCGCGTTCCGCATGCGCCTTCAGCTGCGCGATGATCGGCGAATTGCCCGCCATCGCCCCGCAGCGCAGATAGTCGCCATAGGAAAACCCACCTGGCACCATCACCAGGTCGGTCCCCTCTGGGATCACCCCATCCTTGTGCCACACCATGGCCGGCGCCTTGCCGGTCAGCTGCTGCAGGGCCACCTGCGCGTCGCGGTCACAATTGGACCCGGGGAAAACGATCACTGCGGATTTCATGGACCGCTCCATAGCAGGGAGTCGGCGCGATTGTGAACCTTTCGGCGCCGTAATCATGTGAGGCTTTTCAGCCACACCCGCCCGGCAATCATGAAAGCCCCCGCTTGTTCCGTTTCCGGGCAGAGTTAATCTTTGCGGGCATAAGCCAAAGGAGTGTTTTCCATGAAGAAATTTGCTGCCATCGCGCTCGTCGCCGCCCTGATTCCGGCGCTCGCCGCCTGCAACACGGTTAAAGGCATCGGCAAGGACGTCAAAGCCGGCGGCCAGGCCGTCGAAGAAGTTGCCACCGACGTGGAAAAAGAAATCACGAAGTAAGTCTCCAGCGCCGGCGGGACCAGCAGGTCTCGCCGGTCAACCCTTGCCCTGGAAGATGAACCAGGCGCCGAGCGCAATCAGCCCGAACCCGATTGCGTGGTTCCAGCCGAGCGGCTCCTTCAGCACCCAAACCGAAAATCCGGCAAACACGATCAAGGTGATCACCTCCTGGATCGTCTTCAGTTCGGCCGCCGAATAGACCGAATGGCCCCACCGGTTGGCCGGCACGGCGAAGCAATACTCCACAAACGCTATCCCCCAACTCGCCAGGATCACGATCAGCAACGGCGCCGCCTTGAACTTCAGATGCCCGTACCAGGCGAGTGTCATGAACAGGTTTGACACCGACAGGAGAATAATCGGCAGGATATGCGGGGGCATACATTAACTCCGGGCAAGGTTCAGCGGTTTTGGGTGGCAGGGCGCGGCAAAGGGCCTTATTTCGCCGACAGTATTTCGGTTCACCCCCACGCGAAAGGAGGGCTTCCATGAAGCGTCCCGTTCTCATCGCCGCCGCCGCCCTGTCGCTGG
>DNFL01000180.1:0-583 GCA_003486945.1 Hyphomonas sp.
GGCGCTGCATGAAGCCACGCACTTTCTGAACGCCAAAGAAACGGAGGTTTCTTTGCTCAGCATCGGCACAACGAGCACGAAGTTTTCGATGTCCGGGTCCACTCCAAGCGAATTGGGATGGTTGGGCTGGATGCGCGAGCAGCGCCTCATATCGGTTATGGTATCTTCGCAGCAAATGATGAGCGACTACGTTATGCGTCACAAACTCGGCGATCGGTATCTTCGTATCGATCAAACACAATCGAAAGAACAGGAACGGGAGCTTACCCTAGACACGGCGAGCGAGATTGCGCGGAAGGATTTGCAGGGGCTCGCAGAAGCAGCTTTTCGCGACAACGTGGTCAAGCCGCAGTTTAAATCGTTCTTCATCCAGGAAGCGGATCAATTCGGAGGCTGAGATGGGGCACTGCGCATCTTTATTCTACTCGACAGACAGCGATGTTCAATCACTGCATCGGCGGATACGTCCAACCGATCATCAGTGCGCGATGCAACAATCGGAATGGAACAATCTGCGCGATTTCATATTGGCGGGGCTGAATGAAGAGATCGGTCTCCCGATAGAAAGCTGGCTGCAGGGCTC
>DNFL01000180.1:763-9059 GCA_003486945.1 Hyphomonas sp.
ACGCTCTTCCGATCTGATAGAAAGCTGGCTGCAGGGCTCCTACAAATTCGGAACGCAAATTCGGCCATCATCGAAAGGCGAACAATTCGACATTGATCTTGGCATTTATGCCGTTTGGTCGGGAGAATCCGACAACGGTCCGATCGGTCCAGCTGATCTCAAGGGGAAAGTGCAAGCGCTTCTCGAAAGCTATGCTGATGTCGATGAAGAGGGACGTTGTACGGTTAAGAATCCAAAAGAAAGATGCAACCGTATACAGATTGGTGATGACTTCCACATCGACACGCCCTGTTATCATTTAGATCGCAGTGCCGATGCTCGGAGCCTCGCGAGAGCATCAGACGAATGGGAGTCAAGCGATCCGAAAGCCATTTATCTCTGGTGGAGGGATGCATTCGCTGAAGAGCTCAGGCCTCGCGCTCGAAGGATCGTGCAATATTTCAAGATGTGGGCAGCCATGACGTTTGCTGAAGGCTCACGCCCCTCATCCGTCATGCTCACGGTGCTGGTGGGTCAGGCCATGCAGCAGGTCGAAGCGGACCAGTTGAGCGGCGATGACGAATGGTTTTCAGCCGTCGTAGATCATCTACACGACAACGTCGATCTCTCTGAGGTTCCGAACCCTGTAGACAGGCGCGAAAACTTAAATCGCTTGCCGTCCGACAGATCTAGGGCCATTGAAGATGCGCTCGCTGAGCTGTCGGGCATTTGCAAGCGCGCACTCGAAGCCGAGAATAGGGTCGTAGCCTCGGAGATTTGGAGCGAGGCGTTCAAGCAATTCTTTCCTGTTCCCGAAGACACTGTGCTCAAGGAGAATTCAGGCGCTCTTGTTCCTTTTGTTTTTGATCCACAGATATGGGTCGTTGCACGCGGACGAAATGGGGCGCGAGCAGAGATTTCAGGGCAAAACCGTATCGGCCCTATCCCCCGCGATTGCGATATCCACTTTGAACTAAGCAATGCCGCCGATCTGCCGGCCGGTGCAATTGTCAAATGGATGGTACGCAACGAGGGAACAGAAGCCGAAGAAGAGAATGATCTAGGTCACACGGCAGGTCAGGGGCTGACGGCAAAGGAGCACTCAGCGTATCGGGGCACACATTTTATGGATGTCGCGGTGTGGCGGTTCGGAAAGCTTATCGGACGCCGCCGCGTTCGTGTCGTCATTTCTGGGGTCGCAATGCCCGTTAGAAACCCATCCAGACCCAATTGGACGAAGTTCAGATCGAAGAGAAGATAGGGTGAAGTGCGTAAGAAAAGTTCATGACCCA
Organism: Hyphomonas sp.; assembly: GCA_003486945.1. Lineage (GTDB taxonomy): Bacteria > Pseudomonadota > Alphaproteobacteria > Caulobacterales > Hyphomonadaceae > Hyphomonas. The sequence goes on from DNFL01000180.1 coordinate 2,035, forward strand.
CTTCTTGGCTTTTCCGTCGGCTCTGAACGTTGCCAATCTCGAAATTTAAGACGGCCTAGCGCGCTTGTGGGAGGGTTCATCCAAGGAGTGCCTAGCGGCACATTCGGCTCCAATCGAAGCAGGAGTGCTTGCGCCCTTCAGAGAATGGAAGCTCAAAACTGATCGGAGGAGCATTTAATTTTCAAGTGTCTTCTTTTGCGCCCGTTGCTCTCGCTCAATTGTGGCTCACTTCCAGAAAACTCCCTCCGAGAGCGGACGTTTGCGAGTTCTCAGGCAACATGGACTGGCTCTCCGCAGACTTCAGAGAACATCGTGCAAAAAGCCGCCCGGCGGCAAGCACCGGGCGGCTCCATGCTGACTGAGAGGAGACGAAGAACTCAGGTAGCGTTGGCTTCAGAAGACGATGGTCCGGCGCCGGATTCGTGCTCGGTATCCGCCTCGAACAGTCCGGCGATCCGGTCCCACGCATCCGCAGGCTGGCAAGCTGCGCTCTCGACATGGCGGGTCGGTGGCACCTGCATCCAGCCCGGGCGCCAGCTGGTGCCTGCGCCATCTTCGTCTGCAGCGAGCGCCGTTGTCAGCATGTCCTTCTGCGCCTTGCCAGTCAGGCATTCCGCCTTGCGGGCAGCTTCCGGTGAGATCGCCTCTGCAAGGAACGCGGTGATCACCCGCTTGTCGCGCAGGAGATCAAAGAACGCGTCATCCGGTTTCCAGAACCCTGCCGGGTCGGCGGCGCAGGCATGCAGGACGGCCTCGACCGCAGGCCCTCCGGACTCCAACGTTTCGGCCATTGCGACGGCGACAGTTTGCAGGACTTCAGCGTCGGACATCGCGAGCAGCGCGGCGAAGGTTTCGCAGAGGTGATACGCATCTCCGCTGCGGCGCGGGACGGGCGCGCCGAGTGCCTCGAACAGCGCTTCTGCGATGTCCCGCGCTGTAGCCAGTTCAGCCGCAGCTGCTCCGGCCTCGACAGAGGCAAGCGTTTCCGCCTTCACCGCGCCCGGCGCGTGCAGGCGAACATTCCAGAGCGATGATCCGCAGACGGTATGGGCCACCATCAGGCGCAGCGCGATGGCGGGGTTTCGGATCAGGCTCGCTTGCGCGGCGCCGTGCCGGTGCAGGCCAATATATTCCGCCACCGGACCGGACATCTCGGGCCGTGTGTCAGCGGCGGGCGCGGCTTCGCCTTCGGTCTTCGTCGTCCTGGCCTTCCGGGCTTCGGCAGCTTTGAGCCAGCCTTCGTGGAATGTCACCGTGCCATCATGGCGTTGTTCGACGATCACCTTGCCGCCCTGCTTCTTCGTCGTCTGGACGAAGTCCCAGCGCTGGAAGTAGGCGCCGCGTTCCATCAGGGTCACGTCGGCCCAGCCGCGCTGGCGGTAACCGTCGATACGCTCAGCGATAACTGCGCCCTGCGCCTGCCAGAACGCGGCGGCATCTGCGAACACGGCTACCTCGCCGAACAGGTCGGCTGTCACCGCGCCGGTATAACCGGCAAGGTCGAACAGCGCCTTGTCTGTCGTGATGGCACTGCCGCCAGTGATCCATGCGCGGCAGGCCCGCCCCATCGGGGCGCGCTCTATTTCACTATTCCAGAGCTTCAGCCAGTCCGCCTGCCGGGCAGGTGGCGCGAGTGTCAGCGCCCGGACGGTTTCGCGGTCGATCTCCTCGTCGGCATAGAGCTTGCGGATCGGGGCGCTGAGCGCGGCCAGCGCCAGCACCCGCCGCACGTTCAGTTCTGTCACGCCAAAGAACGCCGCAATCTCCTCGACGGTTCTTCCCTCGTCGTGAAGCTTCCGGAAGGCCGTGTACTGCTCCATCTCGGTGGCAGGCAGGCGAGCAACATTCTCGATGATCGAGGCTTCGATAGCGGAGGCGGCGTCGTCTTCCTGCATGACGGCGCAAGGCACCAGCGGGTCGCTGCCGGTCTCCTTCGCGATCTTCTGCAAGGCAAAGAACCGGCGACGCCCGGCGACGATGCCGTAGCCGCCCGCTTCGCGCCGGACGAGCAGGGTCTGGCGGATACCCTTCTCCCGGATCGACGGCAGGATGTCGGAGACATCCGGCGTCTTCCGGCCATGGCGAATGTTGAGCTTGGAAATGCTGAGCTTGCTGAGCTCGATGTGGATCAGGTCAGGTTGTGACATGGAGTAACTCCTCAGAATGGAAACAGGTGTTGGGGCGCAAGGGCGAGGCCCAGCCGCCAAGGCGGCAGGTGCCAGTTGATCGGCACGAAAGGCGCGCCGAAGAAATCACGCGAGGCATCCGCTGCGCTGGCGCCGAGATCGAAATCCCGGATCGTCAAATTCGGGCAGCGGCCCTCCACCCAGATGGCCGTGACAAAGCCCTGCTCGATGTCGAGCGTCAGCGAGGGGCGCGGGCCTAGAAGCTGTTCGAAGATGTCGGGCATCACGCGCCCTCCTGAGTATCGTCATGGCTGACTAGTCGGACGAGCGTCTCACGCGCTGCGGCGACGGCCTCCGGGAGGAGTTCGTTCGCGACGTCCGTCAGGTAGCTGTTATCCGTACCGGGATAATTGGCCTCGATGCCAAACAAGGCTGCGGCGGTGCGCACGAGGTCTACGTCCCCCAGCGAAACGCTGAGCACGATCCCGCAATAGAACCAGTCCCCCTTGCGCCAGCTTTCCATGACCGCTTCAGCCGAGGCTTGCGCCTCGGCGAAGCGTTGACGGAAATTGTTCCCCGGACCGATAAAGCCCGGCGCGCCAATATACAGCGAGGGCCAGAAACCGTCCTGGCGCTGGTCCGGACTATCCGGACAATCATCGATAACGACCTGCGCCAAGACGGTGAATGGCCCGGCCGCGCAGCTGATGACGTCGCCCGGGCAGACGAAGGGGCGGAAGCGTTCAGTGAAACTCATGCCTCGCCCTCCCCGAACAGGCCTGCAATGGCGATCCAGTGCGGGCCGTAAACGGCAGGCTCGCCGCATTCGTCGCATTCATAGCCGCTCGCGTCCGGCTCGCAGCCGTCGCGCGGAGCGCGGCAGGCAAGGCAGAAGCCTTCCGACCAATCGTCCGCCTGCTGCAGTTCTTCTACCGTGAAGCGGTGCTTTGTTGTTTCGGGTGTCATGGCGGCGCCCTCACCGCGTCCAGAATATGTGGACTTCGTCGAAGCCCGTCTGGAACACCATGATCTCGCCGTTCAGCGCCATGTCGCGGGCGAGGGCCTGCCAGTCGATATAGTAGCGCAGGCTTTCCGGGATGGCGGCGCCGGTATCATCGTGCAGTTCCTCGGCGAAGTCGGCGGCGCTGCGGTATTCGCCCGCATAGTCCTCAAACGCGGCGCGCGCCTGTTCAAGGTCATTGCCGTAGTGGCCATAGATGCGGGCAGCGAGTTCGCCATGCTCGCCGATGAATTCGGCAAGGTCGCACACGGTCTCGAAGGACGCGTATTCCGAGAGGTGGGCGCCGCCGAAACCTTCGTAATCGTGGATGGCCCATTCTTCGGCATCCGGTTCCGGGCTGGCGCGCAGCATCGCCGAAACTTCGCGCCAGATTTCGTCCGGGGTGGTGGCATCGATCCACCGCCCGTGCAGGCGTGCGTTGTTATAGGCAGCGAGGCACGCCACGTAGATGCGTGGCCGTTCGCTTTGCGAGGCTCCGCTGCTTGCAGTCAGCGCGCGCAGTGCGGTGGAAGGGGTGGTGGCTCGTTCGGTCATGTCAGTCTCCTCTGCCGCCGCGTTTCTTTCCGCATGAGGCGGTGGCGGGCGGCAGGATCGGCGCATGGCCGGAGCGCATGAGGGCGTCGCACAAGGGGTGGCTGAAGGTAGGACGGCTATGGACGGGCTGTGCACGGCGAAGCACCGCCCCCTTGTGCGCCGCCCGCGCTCCGGCACACGCGCCGTCCGCCCGCCACCGCTTCTGAGGATATCAGACGCCGGATCCGGGGCAGGGGCGACGGCTTGACGAGACTGCCCGCCTCCTGTTCGCACGAGGGTGACAGGGGCAAAGGCGGAGTACGCACATGAGGATCGTCAACTGGAATATCGAGCGGCACGGTCCATCGACCTGGCAGGCGAAGTCCCTGCTTGCCGAAATCGCGGAGCTTGGCCCGGATGTCGTGTGCCTGACCGAAGCCTGGGAAGCTTCAGCAGAGGCGCTGGGTGGCTATGCGATTTCGGCGGCCGGTGCGGCCTGGAGCCCACAGCATGACAGTGAACGCAAAGTGCTGCTCTGGTCGAAGCATCCGTGGGAGGATGCAGGGACGATCCATCAGCTCGAGGCGACGGGAAGCGCGATCACGGGGCTGACGCTATTCGGGGAGACGCAGGTCCGGGTCGCCGGCCTGTGTGTCCCTTATCACTTTGCAAGCCCGTACGGCCAGGAACCGAAGGCGAAGCCCTGGAGCCAGCATGAGCGCTTCCTCGAAGACCTCTCGCCCTTGCTTCGCCAGTGGCGGGATGAGGGGCCTGTCATGGTGCTCGGAGACTTCAACCAGTTCATGCCGCGCGTCTGGGGGCCGAAGCGGTCCCACCAGCTGATGGAGGAAGCCTTCGCCGGATACAGCATCGTGACGTCCGGCGAGATCGAAGGGGTCGCCGCGAGAGCGATTGACCATGTTGCCTTTGCCGGAAACCTGCACGCAACCAAAGTGTTCGGCCGTCCTGCTGCGCAGGGCGACGGTCGCAAACGATCGGATCATTTCGGGGTCATGGTTGACTGTCGGACAGCGCCCTCCGGACACAGTCAAATGCCTAAACTCGGACTTGATTAGTTGTCACGAGGTGAACCTTAAGTGACAGATAGAAACATGGCACTGAAAGCCTTTTCCGTAGGTGAGGAAGAATGCAAATTCGTGGACGGATCATTCGGTCGGTGTGAATCGATCCGACTTTACAATGACCATATGCCAGTCACTCTTGATAGTACGTGCGCCCAGTGGACCACGATTTCAGAGACAGTGCCGTGCCACTCATTTCTTGCGACAGTTTGGATCGCTCCGGCTTCTTTTCAAACCTTTGGCGCGACATCTAAGCTCTAGTGCCTGCGCGATTGTGGATGAGCTGGTTCGCTAGCCCACACAACGGTTGAGAGTAGTTTCAACGCCAGAAGGGTCTGTGGCGACCAAACGATCTCCATCCAGCCGATAAGTCCATTGCCCGCGAGACTCGCCGGGAGCTGGCGATGTCGCCTGTGTGACTACAGTAGTGTTTTCAGCTGCAACCACTTGGCCCAAGCTTTCGAAGCCATCTGCGGTAATCCTCAGTCTACTGATACCACCTTCGTCAGTTTCAACAGCAAATTGTGCGGTTACACTACAATCGCGTTCTTGGCGGCTCCATAAGCCATTCAACCCCGACAAGAGGCGATCGCGCAACTTAGTTTCGATAGCGTCCGGATCAGGGGTGGGCTCAATTTGAGGAGCCTGTGTCAATCCAAATTCCTGACATGGGGTTTCAATTGAACTGATCGAACACAGTGCATCGCGCGCACCACCCAGGTTGGAGAGGAAACCCAGCACGGCCGATAGGCCAACAAATAGAACAGCAATTGACTTTCGCAGCAAATGCTTGCGCGGCACATAGCCTACGCCGTGCGGAGGTTTTTTTCCTTCAAGTATCGCCAGCGCAGCAGTCAGTACTGTCTGGAATCGATGGTCACTGGAGTCGCCGGACCAACTTGAGATATCTACGCCCTGACGCTCCCCAAAAAAAAGAGGCGGATCACACGGCTTTACGAATGTTTGAAGCAACTTTCCGCTTTGGCGAGCTCGGCGCGCTTCCGCCTTTACATTCTCGCTGGAAACCGCGGCAGGAGACCATGCAACGATTACGACCTTCGACAAGTCCAGTTGTCGTTCAATAGTCGCTTCCCAAGGATCGTCAGGTGCGAGGTCTTGGTCCCACCATACATCCAGTCCTTCACTGCGAAGGCATTGCACTAAACGTTGAACTTGTGCGAGGTCGTCGCGCTTATAGGATACGAAGATCGCAGGCGTCGTAGCTTCCTGGGGGCTGGTTTTGGCCTGCGCGTCGTTCATGGTCTGGTTCCCAATTCGCTCAGGATACTGAGAGCCTGAATGCGGGCCGAATGAGCCTCTTCCCAGCCTTTAGGGTCTCGTTCGCGCGTTCGAACGAGCATTACGTTTTCGTTTGCCTGAACAACATTCTGCAGTGCCTGAACGGCAATTTGCGTGCGGCCGGTTGCTATCGCCTTCGTCGCTATTCTCTCTGAAGCCAGTGCATAATTTTTGTTGGCCTTTGCCCAGGAGGCTGGCGTGCTTTCGTGATTGAAGAAGTTTACTGCCAGAAGATAGGAGTATTGCGCGTCAAGGAGTGGTTGGATCTGTCCCGTCACATCGCTTAAGAGCAACTGCGCATTTCCGAGATTGATTTGGCCACCCGCCCAATCAGCGGTGTGTTCATCATCCATCTCGTTTATGAGCTGCGAAAGTACCCGGATCGCACTTTCGATTTCGGAGGGATCAAAGTTTGAAGCGCCTGCCTCAGCTGTGGCGGTGGCATAGCTTATTGCAGCCGCCATTGCGTCTGCTTCGTTTCCAATGCTTGTATTCAACAAACGTGCCGAATTGTATGTCGCTGCGGCCCTCGACCAATCCCCTTGCGCGGCAAGAACATTTCCATAGTTCATCAGAGCAGAAGCTCTGGTTCCTTCGGGTGCCAAGGCGTCGGCGGAAATCACTGCGTTGCAGGCCGCAGCTGCTCGATGCAATGCAGAAGGCCCATCCCAACGGGCCAAGTGACGCTCAAAATCACAAACAAAAGTCTGAACTACGGCGATAAACTGCTGATCGTCTCTGGCAAGAAGGCTCACATCTCCGTTCAAGAGCTGCAGCGCTTGACGAACGGCTGATGCATCATCTTCGATTTGACCAGCTTGACCGAGCACGGAGGCGCGGGCCAAAAGAAACAATGATCGATGAACCGTGTCTGCGGGCGCTACCGTATCGGCCGCTCGCTGATAAAAATCTGCTGCAGCTGGAAAGTCAGCTTGAAGCATGGCGACTTTTCCTCGGATCGCCATTGTTTCGCCGGCGCGTGTT
>DNFL01000333.1:0-418 GCA_003486945.1 Hyphomonas sp.
CCGAGCAGGTTGGCGGCGGACCAAGCGGACTGGACATCCTTCAGGGCCGCAGCCGAAAGCGGCAGCGGCGGGCGCCCGGCGGAGTGCAGCACGTCCCTGAGGCGCATCTCGGCGGAGACAAGGCCCCCGGCTTCAGCGGCTTCGAGGAAGTCGGAGGTGGATTTCGCTGCCATTGGGTGGGGCTCCAGGCCGAATCAGTTGAGGGAAGGGTGCAAGGTTGGGGGCCGGGTAGCAAGCCCGGACAGTGGGCTTGGCTGCGCTACATTGCCTGTATCCGCCGGATGGATTAATCGCCCCCCAGCCGCCATATTGCGGCCATCAAGCAAGGTCAGGACAGTCCCGGATGCTGAAGCAGATTTTCACCTGGTGGAGCGGCACGACCGTAGGCGCGGCCTTCGATATCGGACGGCGCGCCGGG
>DNFL01000333.1:681-824 GCA_003486945.1 Hyphomonas sp.
TTGTCGGCACGGACGAGTACGGCAACCGCTATTACGAGGAGCGCAAGCCCTCGCTGGAAGGGCGCCGCCGCCGGTATGTGACCTATAACGGCCTGGCCGAACCCTCCAAGGTGCCGGCGGACTGGCATGGCTGGCTGCACCAC
>DNFL01000333.1:1057-2537 GCA_003486945.1 Hyphomonas sp.
CTGGCATGGCTGGCTGCACCACACGCTGGACGCGCCGCCGACCAAGATGCCGCTGGACCGGCGCGACTGGGAAAGCGACCACACCCCGAACATGACCGGCACGCCTTACGCGACAAAGCCGAAAGGCAGCCTCGCGACCGGCGACAGCCGCCAGAAGTCCGATGCCGATTACGAGGCGTGGACGCCCGATGCGTGAATCTGCCTTCGAAACTCTGATCGGTGCGATCGTCGTCGCGGTCGCTGCGATTTTCCTGTGGTTTGCACTGGCGCGCGGCGGGGACGCAGCGGCGATGAGCGGCAAGACCTATGAGGTGACAGCGCGCTTCAACAGCGTGTCGGGCCTCGCGCGCGGATCGGATGTGCGCATTGCGGGCGTGAAGGCCGGCGTGATCAAGTCGATCGACGGTGACCCGCAGCGTTTCGAGGCGGTGGTCACGATGACACTCGATGCCAAGTGGGAATTGCCGGACGATACCGATGCGCGCGTATCGACCGATGGCCTTCTGGGCGGCGCCTATGTGGCGCTGGAGCCCGGCGCGGGCTTTGACGTCATCCCGCAGGATGGCACGGGCGAGATACAATACACGCGCGGCAGCGTTGACCTGCTGACGCTGTTTGCCTCTTTCGCCGCCGGCAGCGGCGGCAGTTCGTCTGATACTTCCGCAAGCAATCCGCCTGCGGATGAATTTGATTATCCGGAGTAAGGGTCACACATGGCTTCGTTCCTTCGACTGGCAGTTCTGGGCGTTGTCGGCGCATCGCTCGTCGGGCTCGCGTCGGCCGCGACCTATGCGAAGCAGGACCGCGCGACGCTGCGGGCGCTGGACAAGATCACCGGGCGTTCGGTCGATATCACCGTGAAGGTGGGCGAGCCGGTGGTGTTCGGAACTCTGAACGTTGAACTGAAGGCCTGTTTCCAGACGCCGCCCGAAGAAGTGCCGGAGAGCGCGGCTTTCCTAAAAATTTCCTCGCTGCGCCCGGTTTCGCAGGAGCAGGCGGAAGCGGCCCCGGCGGCCGCCGCAGCGGGCACGCAGCCTGTACTGTTCTCGGGATGGATGTATGCGTCCTCGCCGGGCCTCAGCGCGCTGGAGCATCCCGTCTATGATATCTGGGTGATCCGTTGCACGGCGCCCGCGCCGGTGAAACTGCCGGACCGCGTGATCGTGCCGCTGGATGATGCGCCGCTGTATGATGATGTGCCGGCCGGCATGTCGGAATCGGATGCGCCGCCGGTGGTCGAGGACGATATCCCGATCGACTGATCCGCAGGCGGATAAAAGCTCGCCTGAACTTTCAGTGCCCGCTTCAGGCGTGCGCGAAAATCCGAACGTGTGATTTCGATGAGGCCGAACTGTTCGAGGTGCGGGTTGTGGAACTGCGCGTCGAGCAGGACATAGCCGCGATCGATCAGGCGCGCGACGAGATGGACGAGCGCGATCTTTGAGGCGTCGGTGGCGCGGCTGAACATGCTTTCGCCGAA
>DNFL01000201.1:0-412 GCA_003486945.1 Hyphomonas sp.
CCGGGCACGAAGCCTTGCTTGCGGGCCTCACGGGCGCCGCCGGTGCCAACGCGCGGACGCACATCGACGTTGAATACGATTTTTTGCTTGGACATTTGTTTTCCTTTCGCCCTGAACCGTATCTTCCTCGCGGGGAAGGTCGGAGCCTGACAGGCACGGCCTAGCGCCGTCCTTTCTGAACGGCGGCGTATAGGGGAAGGCCGCATGTCTGGCAAGCCGGGCAGGCAGGGCCTTGGAAGTGCCAGCAGCGCGGTCCAGAATTTATTGTATTGCGATATGAGAACATATCGTATAACAATAAAATCCAGCCGCAAGCGCCGGGGGGACTGAGCCACATGCTGAAACTCGTCTCACGCCTGCCGGCAGCCGCCCTTCTTGCGCTCCCGTTACTTGCCGGCCTTGCACATGCAGA
>DNFL01000201.1:662-823 GCA_003486945.1 Hyphomonas sp.
ACTTGCCGGCCTTGCACATGCAGACAACCTGCAGGCCCGGCCGGGCGATCCGCTCTGGATGCATATCGGCGCCGATGCCTTGCTCTACGCCCATATCGGTGGCGGCGCGGCGGGCCTTCTCTCCGGCTTGGTCGCAATTGCCGCGCCGAAGGGCAGGCGGG
>DNFL01000201.1:1051-5404 GCA_003486945.1 Hyphomonas sp.
TTGCCGCGCCGAAGGGCAGGCGGGTGCACAGAACTGCGGGCGCCGTGTTCCTTGTCTCGATGTTCGTGACCTACCTCATCGGCGCAGGCGTTGCCCCTTTCCTCGAGACCGGCCAGCGGCCGAATTTCGTGGCGGGCGTGATGGCGCTCTACCTGCTGATCACTGGCTGGCTGGCCGCGAAACAGCGCGTCGAGATCCGCGCCGGCCTGGCGCACTATGCCGGCCTCGCTTTTGCGCTGGGGCTCGTCGCGATGGGCGCCGTATTCGCCTGGATGGGATCGCAAAGCGAGACGGGCACAGTCGACGGCTCGCCGCCGCAGGCCTTCATCCTGTTCATGGTCGCAGGCAGCTTTGCCGCGGCCGGAGAGCTTCACGTCATCCTGCGCAAGTCGATCCGCCGCGCTGCCCGCACGGCGCGGCATCTCTGGCGTATGTGCTTCTCGATGTTCATTGCGTCGGGTTCGCTCTTCTTCGGCCAGCCGCAGGTCTTCCCGCAATGGTTCCATGATACGACCCTGCCCATCTGGCTCGGCTTCGCGCCGCTGTTTGCGATGGCCGTGTGGCTGGTAATCGTCCGTATGCCGAAGAAGCGCCGCATGCCTCCTGCGGTTACAGCCTGAAACAGTCCGCCGCGCGTCCCATCCAGCGCATCACCTCGTCCTTCTGTTCCAGCGGCGACTTGCCGTTGCGTACAAGGATGAGGTCGAGTTCCGGCACCACAACGGTGTATTGCCCCTCATAGCCATTGGCGGAGAAGCTGCCCGGGCCGGCCATGCCGAGCCACCAATGGGCGCCGTAGCCCTGAGTTTCGGTTGGCGGGGTCTTTGTCGGCGTGCGGGCATAGTCCACCCAGCCTTCCGGCAGGATGCGCCTGCCGTCCCACATGCCGCCGCGCAGGTAGAGCAGGCCGAAGCGCGCGAAGTCGCGCTCCGTGCAGAAGCAGAAGGACGAGCCGATGAAGGTGCCCGCCATGTCGAATTTCGGCGCGGCGGAGGTCATGCCGATGGGGCCGAACAGTTCGCGGAACATGAATTCGCGGAACGCCTCGCCGCTGGCGCCGAGCGCGCGGGCGGCGCAGCGGGCGACGATGTTGGTGGTGCCGCTGGCATAGCTCCAGAACGTATCCGGCGTATGGATCAGCGGGAACTTCGCCGCGAAGCCGCCGACATCATCCTTGCCGGAGCCGAACAGCATCTCGATCACATCCGAGACGCCGGCATCGACATAATCCTCCGCAAACTTCAGCCCGCTCGACATGCGCAGCAGCTGGTCCAGCGTAATCGCCCGGCGCGGATCGTCCGTACCCTGCCATTCCGGCACATCGGCGGGCGCGTGGATATCAATCTTTCCTTCGCGCACCAGAATGCCGACCAGCGCCTGCGTCATGCTCTTGGCCTGCGACCAGGAATGATGCGTGCTCGCCTTGTCGAAACCTTTCCAGTACCGCTCCGCCACAATCCGCCCGCCCTGCACGGCGAGGAAGGCATGCGTCTCGCCCATCACATCCGGCGCGGGGTCGCTGAAGGCAAAATCCAGCATCGGGTTCAGCTTCGCCGAAACGCGCGCGGACAGCTCGCCTTCCGGCCATTCCATCGTCGGCCAAGGCACACCGTCTGGCTGCGCGGGAAGGGGCGGCAGTTTTGTCGTCGTATCGCTCACAGCTTGTACACTTTCCGTGCCGTTCCGCTGAACATCGCCGCTTTTGCGGCTTCCGGATAGTCCTGCGCGATTTTCTTCAGGCCGTTCCACAGCGTGCGATAGCTGATCGACAGGCGGTCGACCGGGAAATTGCTTTCGAACATGCAGCGTTCGGGGCCGAACACCTTGATCGTGTAGTGATACCATTTCGCCTGCGCCTCCGCGAATTCATCCGATGACGGAGGGGTTGCGCGCGTGTTCCAGCCAAAGCCATTGTCCGGCATCGCCAGTCCGCCGAGCTTCGCGTGCACATTCGGGTAGGCGGCGACTTCCGAGATATCATCCTTCCACTTCGCGAAAATCTCGTCGCGCTTGCCTTCATATGGTCCCACGCCAAGTGGCGTGCCGAAATGGTCGAGGATCATCGTGGTTCCGGGCACTGCGCGGGCAACGGCGGCAAAGTCCTTCAGCTGGTGATGGTAGATCCAGGTGTCATAGGTCAGCCCGCGCTCGCCAAGGCGGGCTACGCCGCGCCGGAAGGCTGCGTCTTCAAACAGGCCGGCGGGCGCGCGGCCCGGTATGCTCAGCGCCGCGCCGCTCTCATCGCGTGATCCCGAATGCCGGATACCCCGGAAGCGTCCCTTCGCGGCGGCCTCGTGTGCGTCCAGCACGCTGTCCAGCTCTGCCAGCCGCAGATCAGCGTGACCAACGATGCCGGCAATCTGCGCTGCACCTGGTATCTTTTCTGCGCGCTCGGCTGCTGCCGTGACGAATTCCGTCTCGCCGACAGGTTTCAGATGCTCTGGCCCATCCGCACGGTAAGACGCGCCGCATTCCAGGAACACGGTCTGCACCACATTGTGCCCGTCGCCGGTATCGGCGTGCAGCTCTTCAAGGTCGTAAGATAGATGCGGCTTCGGCCAGAGGTGGTGGTGCGGATCGACGATCTCGCGCGCCGGATCGATCACGTCTTCGCGGGCCTTGTTCAGCCACTCATTGTTGTTGAACACCGCTTCCTCCTCGCTGCTTTTCTTGCGCCACTCTGGCAGGGCGGATGGCGGTTGCGCAAGAATGGCAAGGTTGTCAGTCTCCGCTTTCCTTCGCCCGCGAAGCCGGTAAGGTGCGCGCCATAACAGAGGGCAGGGAGCGCCAGATGACCGAAAAGACCGAGACGCCGGACCGGAAGGGCTATTGGCCGGAAGTGCTCCGGCTGACGCTGACGCTGCTCGCGATCTGGTTCCTGGTCTCGTTCGGTGCCGGCATCCTGTTCCGCGAGTTCCTCGACCAGTTCAGCCTCGGCGGCGCGCCGCTCGGTTTCTGGTTTGCGCAGAACGGATCGATCTACGTCTTCGTGGCGCTGATCTTCTACTACTGCGCCGCCATGAACCGCCTCGAGAAGAAATACCGGATCGAGGGCTGAAACATGGATTGGACGCTCTTCTGGGTCATCAGCACCTTTGCGACTTATATCGGCATCGCCCTCTGGGCGCGCGCCGGCTCCACCAATGATTTCTATGTCGCCGGCCACGGCGTGCACCCGGTCGTCAACGGCATGGCGACCGCGGCAGACTGGATGAGTGCGGCTTCGTTCCTGTCGATGGCAGGGCTGATTGCCGGCATGGGCTATGGCGGCTCGGTCTACCTGATGGGCTGGACCGGTGGCTATGTGCTGCTGGCGCTGCTGCTCGCCCCGTTCCTGCGCGAGTTCGGCAAGTTCACCGTGCCGGATTTCGTCGGCGACCGGTATTACAGCGACACCGCGCGCCTCGTTGCGGTCGTCTGCGCGCTGTTCGTGTCGTTCACCTATATCGCCGGGCAGATGTCTGGCGTCGGCATCGCCTTCTCGCGCTTCCTGGGCGTTGACTTCAACACCGGCATCTTCTTCGGCATGGGCATCGTGTTCGTCTATGCCGTGCTCGGTGGCATGAAGGGCGTCACCTACACGCAGGTCGCGCAATATGTCGTGCTGATCTTCGCCTACACCGTGCCCGCCATCTTCATCTCGCTGATGCTGACCGGAAACCCGGTCCCGCAACTCGGCTTCATCTCGGACATCAAGGGCGAAGACGTCTCGATGCTGCAGAAGCTCGACGAGACCGTGCGCGATCTCGGCTTCACCAGCTATCTCTCCTCAACCAAGACGAATTTCGACATCTTCTGCATCACCGCCGCGCTGATGTTCGGCACGGCGGGCCTGCCGCACGTCATCATCCGCTTCTTCACCGTGCCGCGCGCCTCCGATGCGCGCCTCTCGGCAGGCTGGGCGCTGGTGTTCATCGCGGGGCTCTACACCGTCGCGCCGGCCGTTGGCGCCTTCGCGCGGGTCAACATCATCGAGTCCGTCAACGAGACAGTTTACGTTGCCCCCGCAGAGTATGAAGCCGGAAGCGCCGCCATCGCGGCGGCAGGCGACCAGCCCAGCCCGGCCTGGTTCGCGAACTGGGAGACGACCAATCTCGTCACCTTCGACGACAAGAACGGCGACGGCCGCATGCAGATCCGCGGGCCGGCCGCGCCGGACGGTCTCGAGAACGAAGTGACCATCAACAACGACATCTACGTTCTCGCCAATCCGGAAATCGCCAAGCTGCCGGAATGGGTGATCGGCCTCGTCGTGGCGGGGGGGGGGGGGGGCCGCCCCCCCCCCCGCGCGGGGCGCACCCCCGCCGGTCTCTCCCCGCCTCTCCCCTGCACCCAGCCCGCCCGGTCTCCCCC
>DNFL01000209.1 GCA_003486945.1 Hyphomonas sp.
AGCGTGGGGGTGATGCGAGCGCGGGGGGAGAGGACTTTCGGGAAGGTTTGAGGGGCGGTAGCGGGCGCCGCTGGCGGGGGCTGCGTAGCGCAGGCGGTAAGCGTGGCGGCGCCGAGGCCGAGGAGGACGCTGCGGCGGTTCAGGGGACTCATGATTGCCTCCGGGCTCGGCCTACCTGTCTAGGGGTGGCCGGCGGGGCCGCCAAGCGGGCTTTGCAGCCCCTGCCCAGCCAGTTTTTTATGCCGTTTGGCCGTGTGCGGCGCCTTTCCCTGTGGCGACTCGGGGGGATTGCGGCTAAACGCGCGCCATGACCGATACAGCCGCTATTCTCGCCCATCTGAAAGCCCCTCAGGACGCCGATTCCGGCGTGGAACACGGCATCAAGGCCGATGAGTGGGAGCGCCTCGTTTCCCGGCTTGGCCGCAAGCCAAACCTTGTGGAGCTGGGCATCTATTCGGTGATGTGGTCCGAGCATTGCTCGTACAAATCCTCGCGCCGGCATTTGGCGAAGTTTCCGACCAAGGGTCCGCGCGTGATCCAGGGGCCGGGCGAGAATGCGGGCGTCATCGATATCGGCGATGGGCAGGCGGCGATCTTCAAGATGGAGTCGCACAACCACCCCTCGTATATCGAGCCCTATCAGGGCGCGGCGACGGGCGTGGGCGGCATCCTTCGGGATGTGTTCACGATGGGCGCGCGGCCGGTGGCGTTGGTGAATGCGCTGCGTTTTGGTGACCCTAGCCATCCGAAAACGCGGCAGCTGGTTTCCGGCGTGGTGGCGGGCATTGGCGGCTATGGCAACTGCGTGGGCGTGCCGACAGTGGCGGGCGAGACGCAGTTCGATGAGGGCTATAACGGCAATATCCTTGTGAACGCGATGGCGGTTGGCCTCGCCGATCAGGACAAGATTTTCTATGCGCGCGGCGCCCTGCCCGGCCTACCGATCCTCTATGTCGGCTCCAAGACCGGGCGCGACGGCATCCACGGCGCAACCATGGCCTCGGCGGAGTTCACCGAAGGCGAGGAAGACAATCGGCCGACTGTGCAGGTGGGTGATCCGTTCACGGAGAAACTGCTGATCGAGGCGTGCCTTGAGCTGATGGCGACGGATGCAATCCAGTCCATACAGGACATGGGCGCGGCGGGTCTGACTTCTTCCTCCGTGGAGATGGCGGACAAAGGCGGCGTCGGCATCGAGATGGATCTCGACAAGGTGCCGCAGCGCGAGACAGGCATGACGGCGTATGAGATCATGCTGTCAGAAAGCCAGGAGCGGATGCTGATGATCCTGAAGCCCGGCAAGGAAGCTGTGGCGAAGGCGATCTTCGACAAGTGGGACCTCGACGCTGAAGTGATCGGCGTGACGACGACCACAGGGCATCTGGTGCTCAAGCAGTTCGGCGAAGTGGTGTGCGACATTCCGGTGGCGCCGCTGGGCGAGGATGCGCCCAACTATGATCGTCCGTGGACGGAGCCGAAGAAGCGGCCTGCGTTTGATGTGACGAAGTATCCGGAACCGAAGGATTATGGCGCGGTGCTTGCGAAGCTGATGGCTTCGCCGGACATGGCCTCGAAGCGCTGGGTTTGGGAACAGTATGACCGGCATGTGATGGGCGACACGCTGGATAGTTCGCAGTCCGGCGGGGACGCGGCCATTGTACGCGTGCATGGCACGAACAAGGCGCTGGCGATCTGTTCGGATTGCAATCCGCACTATGTGGCGGCTGATCCTTATGAGGGCGGCAAGCAGGTGGTCGCGGAAGCCTACCGGAACCTTTCCTCGGTTGGCGCACTGCCGATTGCGATTACGGACAACCTGAACTTCGGCAATCCCGAGAAGCCCGCGACGATGGGCCAGATCGTGAAAGCGATTGAGGGCATGGCGGAAGCCTGCCGCGCGCTCGACTTCCCGGTCGTGTCGGGGAACGTATCGCTGTACAACGAGACCGATGGCAAGGCCATTCCGCCGACACCGGTGGTGGGCGGCGTCGGCCTGATCGAGGACCTTTCGAAAACCGCGACGCTGAAAGGCGCGCAGGAGGGCGATGCGCTGATCCTGATCGGTGAGGCGAAGGGACATCTTGGCGCGTCGCTGTATGCACGCGTGTGGCTGGGCCTCAAGGGTGACGATCTCGGCCCGCCGCCGGCGGTGGACCTGGAGACCGAGAAGAAGAATGCAGGGTTCGTCCGTTCGCTGATCAATGCGGGGCTGGTGAATGCAGTGCACGATGTCAGCGATGGCGGTATTGCGTGCGCGGCGACCGAAATGGCGCTGGCGGGCGGAATCGGCGTGCGTTTCGTCGGCAACCGCGAGCCGGAAGACGCGCGTGACGAGGCCTGCCTGTTTGGCGAGGCGTCAGCGCTCTACCTCGTGGCGGTGAGCGAAGCGCAGCTGAAGAAATGGGATTCGCGCGGCTTCATGCCGGGACGGCTCGGCGTATTTGGCGGCGATGAGGTCGTTCTGGAAACGGGCTGGGGCAAGGATGCGCCGGAGTTTTCAGTGACGCTCGCAGACCTGCGCACGGCGCATGAAGGCTGGTTGCCAGGGTATATGAACGCGGTCGGATGAGGAGAGCGGCGGGTTGCGCTTCGCTAACCCGCCCTGCATCCACCGCCCCTGATCAAGCCGGGACAAGATAGTCGCGCTTGCCGATCTGGACGCCTTGCTTGCGCAGGAGAGCGTAGGCCATCGCGGCGTGGAAGTGCAGGTTGGTCAGGATGAAACCCTGCAGGTATTGCTCGCCGGTCATCGGCAGCGTGACCGAGCCCATCGGAATTTGCAGCGTCGTCTTGGTGGTGGCGTCGATCTTCGCGTCATCGACACTGTTCACATAGGCGATGGCCTTGTCGCAGCGGGCGATGAGTTCGGCGAAGGTTTGCTCTGTATCCGGAAAGCTCGGCATGTCGAGGCTGGCAAGGCGCGCGGCGCCGCGGGCAACCGTGTCGCAGGCGATCTGCACCTGGCGCGGCAGGGCGTACATGTCGGGGTAGAGGCGCTGGGCGAGCACGCCGGCTTCGTCGCAGTTGATGGCCTTGGCATAGGCTTCACCCTTCGAAAGGAGGCCCTTGAGGGCGCCGAGCGTCTGCTCGGTTGATTTCTTCAGGATGTAGGAGACGGTGGTGGTCATTCGGCAGTTTCCTCTTGTGAAGCTGTTTCCAGGATTTCGCGGCGGTGGGCGGCGATGTTGGCGAGATCAGCGTCCGCAGCGCGCACGATGACGGCCAGCGTGTCGCCAGCGCGGACGTAGAAGTCTGGCGTGATAGCGGAGAAATCGTCTTCCGGTTTGTGATAGCCGGGATGGTCCTCGACACCGAAATAGAGAAACGGGATGCCGGCGGCGTGGAAGACGGCGTGGTCGGACTGGCTAGTCCAGTCATTCGGGCCATCCTCTGGGCGGTCGTGGCCCATCAGGAGCGTGACGGGCGCGTTGAGCGCAGTTTCGGTGATCAGCGGCGCGAGCGCGGGTGTGTGGTAGGTGCCGGCCGCAAAGAGTTCGCCGGCTTCGGACCGGCTGACCATGTCGAGATTGATGTTGAGGGCGATGCGGTCCAGCGGAATGGCGGGGTCGCGCAGGAAGGCGCGGGCGCCGAGGAAACCGACCTCTTCGGCATCGACGGCGGCGAAGAGGATGTCATGTTTCGGGGGCACGCGGACGAAATATTCAGCGAGCGCAGTGAGCATTGCGGCGCCGGAAGCGTTGTCGTCTGCGCCGTTGTAGATTTCGCCGTTGCGGATGCCGAGATGGTCGGAGTGGGCAGTGATGACAAGGAGCGGGCCTTCGCCCGGTGTTTCGCCGGCAACGTAGCCAAGGATGTTGGCGCCGGGGCCGGGATCTTCGAGATCCTTGCGCGGCAGGATGGTGACGGGCTGTTCCCAGCCGGAGGTGAGGAAGGGGCGCACACCGGTATCTTCGAAGCGCTTGCGGATGAAGCTGCGGCCGGCTTCGGCGCCGGGGGTGCCTGCCCCGCGACCTTCGAGGGCGTCGGAGGAGAGCACTTCGGCGAGGTGCAGCATCGGGCCGGGATCGATATACCGCGCCTCATAGGTGACGCCCGGCAGGGACGGACCGCCCCGAGGCCAGAGATAGCCGATGGCGAGGATGGCGAGCAAGACGAGAATGCTGAGGGCAAGGTCGCGTGTGCGCGTATTGGAGGCCATGAAGCTCGCTTTCGTGCCGAGTGAACTTGACCCATAGGGCGCGCCGCCGCATGTGCCTAGAGACCACCCGATCACAGGAGCGCCAGATATGGGCATGAGCCGCGACACGCTGATGCGTTACCTGACGGACGCCTTTCCGGAGGCCGAAATCACCCTGACGGACCTTGCCGGGGATAATGATCACTGGCAGGCGGAGATCGTTTCAAGCCGGTTTGCGGGGGTGCCGCGCGTGCGCCAGCACCAGATGGTCTATGACGCCTTGAAAGGGAATATGGGCGGGGTGCTGCATGCGCTCGCCCTGAAGACGCGGGCGCCTTGAGCCTGCTGCCGCCGAATTGACGTA
>DNFL01000108.1 GCA_003486945.1 Hyphomonas sp.
ATCTCGATCTCCGGCTATCACATGCAGGAAGCCGGCGCCACGGCGGACCTGGAGTTGGCCTACACGCTGGCGGACGGTATCGAATACATCCGCGCCGGTGTCGCCGCAGGGCTGGATGTGGACGCGTTTGCGCCGCGTCTTTCCTTCTTCTGGGCGATTGGCATGAACACATTCATGGAAGTTGCCAAGATGCGCGCGGCGCGCCTGATCTGGGCGAAGCTGGTGAAGGAGAATTTTGCGCCTAAGTCTGACAAGTCGCTCAGCCTGCGCACGCATTCGCAGACGTCCGGCTGGAGCCTCACGGCGCAGGATGTCTACAACAACGTTATCCGCACCTGCCTTGAAGCCATCGCGGCGGCGGGCGGACAGACGCAGAGCCTGCACACCAACAGCTTCGACGAAGCTCTTGCTCTGCCCACGGATTTTTCGGCGCGGATTGCGCGCAACACGCAGATCCTGCTGCAGCAGGAAGCGGGCGCGTGCCAGTCGATCGACCTGTTCGGCGGCTCATACTATGTCGAGCGTCTGACGCATGACCTGGCGGCGAAGGCGCTGAAACATATCGAGGAAGTCGAGGCGATGGGCGGGATGGCGAAGGCCATCGAACAAGGCCTGCCGAAACTGCGCATCGAGGAAGCCGCCGCGAACACGCAGGCGCGCATCGACAGCGGCACGCAGACCGTGGTGGGCGTCAACAAGTTCCTGCTGGATGAGGAAGAAGACGTCCCTGTGCTGAAGGTCGACAATGCGGCCGTGCGCCGGATGCAGCTGGAGAAGCTGGCGCGGCTGAAATCGGAGCGGAACGAAGCGGAAGTGACCGCGAAGCTGGACGCCATCGCGAAGGCGGCGGCGGGCACTGAGGGCAACCTGCTGGCGCTGGCGGTGGACGCGGCGCGCGCGAAGGCGACCGTGGGCGAGATTTCCGAAGCGGTGGAGCGCAGCCAGGGGCGGCATCAGGCGGTGATCCGCTCCATCAAGGGCGTCTATGGCGGCGGCGTAAAGGGCACGGACAAGGCGAAGCTCGCCGAGGATCTTGCTGCTGCGTTCGTGAGCAAGAACGGCCGCAAGCCGAAGATCTACATCGCCAAGATGGGACAGGACGGGCATGACCGCGGGCAGAAAGTGGTGGCGTCCGCGTTGATGGACCTTGGCTGGGACGTCGAGATTGGCCCGCTGTTCCAGACGCCAGAAGAAGCCGCGCGCGATGCGCGCAAGGCGGGCGTGGATATCGTGGCGGCCTCATCGCTGGCGGCGGGCCACCTGACGCTGGTGCCGGAGCTGAAACGCGCGCTGGGCAATGAAGGTGCGGCGAATGCGCGGATCATCGTGGGCGGCGTGATCCCGCCGCAGGATTTCGATGCGCTGCGCACAGCCGGTGCGGCGGCGATTTTCCCTCCGGGCACGGTCATTGCCGACAGCGCGATCCGGATGCTGGAACTACTGGCAGGGAAAGATGACCCGGCGCTGACGGCGGCGGAGTGAGCAGGAGAATGGCATGATCCTTACGACCACATCGAACATCGAAGGCCGCAAGATCTTGAGCTACAAGGGCGTGGTCTGCGGCGAGGTCGTGTTCGGCGCGCATCTCGGCAAGGACATTCTCGCGAGCATCACGAACCTCGTCGGCGGCCGTTCGGAATCGTATGAGAGCACGCTGCGAGAAACACGCGATGAGGCGATCCGGGAGATGATCGAGGAGGCGGAAAAGCTGCGCGCCAATGCCATTCTCAGCGTCAAGTTCGACTATGGCGTGGTGGGCCAGCAGGGATCGATGATGATGGTTGCGGTATCCGGCACTGCCGTCGTGATCGAATGAGCCTGTTCACCGCCCCCGCCCCCGGCGCGGACGAGATGCTGGCCTGCGCCGAGAAGTGTTTCGCAGAGCTGCCTGAGTTCATGCGCAAGGCAGCCGGCGATGTGCGCATCGTGGTGATGGACTATGCCGAGGACGAGACGCTCGACGAGATGGGCATCGAGGATGCGCTGGAGCTGACCGGACTTTATTCTGGCGTGCCGCTGACCCTGGAAAGCGTGACGCAGCCGGCACTTGAGCGGCCGCTGATCTATCTTTACCGCATGCCGATCCTGTTTGAATGGGCGGGACGCGGCGACACCTCCATCGAGGACCTGGTCACGCATGTGTTCATCCATGAACTCGGCCATCACTTCGGCTGGTCGGATGAAGAGATCGATATGGCGCTGGGCGAAGACGGGCACTGAAGCCGGTTTGCAGCCGCTTCGATCTGTGACAGGTTCCGGTCGCTATCGCTCTGGGAGACTGCCGCATGAGACTGCCGATCCTGATTTCTGCTTTCCTGCTGGCTGCGTGCTCGCCAGCTGCGCCGCCGCAGGAAGAGCGCGCCGAGCCTGAACGCGCGCCGCTGGAAGACCTGGCGGATGAAGAGATTGGCGAGGCGGCGCCGATTGAAGCTGTTCCGGCTGGCGCGCAGCCTGCGGCGCTGCCGCCCGAGCAACCGCTCTACTCCTTCGAAAATCCGCCGCCGGATGCGCAGCGGATAGAGGTGCCGGAAGAGACGCCTGAGGAAGCGACGCCCTGATCCTGCGGATTGCTGCTAGACGAGAAGGTCGCCGTTTTCCTGCGGTGTCTTTGCGCGATCCGGCGAGGCCAGCGCGATGCCGAAGGTGAGGATACCGACGCGGCCTGCAAACATCAGAAGGATGATGATGACCTTGCCGAGATCCGAAAGGTTGCCGGTAATACCCATGCTGAGGCCGACAGTGCCGATGGCGGAGAAAGCCTCGAAAAGAAGCACTTCAAAATCCGCGCCGGTTTCCGTCAATGTCAGGAAGAAGACGGCAGGCGTCATCAGCATGACGAAGTAGGCAGATGATGCCGCGGCGAGCCGGACACGTTCCGGCGGAATGACACGTCCGAAGAAGCTGACATCATTTCGGCGGCGGACGGTGGAACGCACCAGACCGATCATCGCCGCAAAGGTGGTGAGCTTCAGGCCGCCGCCCGTACCGGACGGCGCGGCACCGATAGCCATCAGGAAGTAGAGGAGCACGATCGCTGCCGGCACGAGAGAGCCGATCGGATGCGTGTTGAAGCCGACCGTCGTCATCGCGGTCATCGTCTGGAAAAAAGCCGCCATCAGGCGCTCCTCGGCAGGAAGCGCAGATATGCCTGCATCGACAACGAAGAGGATGGCCGTACCGATTGCGAGAAAGGATATCGTCAGCCTGAGGATCACCTGACTGGTAAAGCTGATAGAAAGCGCTCTGTTTGTGAGGCTGCGCCAGACATCCCAGACGATCAGGAAGCCCATCGCTCCAAGAATCGACAGGCACGATACGGCGGCATTCAGGCCGAAATTGTCGCGAAAACCTTCGAGACTGTTGGCGTTCAGACTGAACCCGGCAGTGCAGAACGCGGAGACGGCATGGAAGATGGCACTCCAAACGGCATTCTCGACCCCGGCCTGCGAGAACAGGATGTAGAGCACAATCGCGCCAATCGTTTCGACGGCGAGTGTGAAGACGGCCACGGTCAGGATGAAGTGCGGTGTGATGATGTTTTCTGGCAGGGTAAAGGCGGCGCGGGCGAGCCTTTCCCGCAAGGGTGAAAGATGGCGCACGGTTGCCAGCATGATGAAGGAACTGAGAGTCATGTAGCCGATGCCGCCAGCCTGGATGAGCAGCAGAATCACCACTTCGCCAAAGAAGGTGTAGGTC
>DNFL01000190.1 GCA_003486945.1 Hyphomonas sp.
GATGCTGCCGGTGACGCACGGTGCGAAGGCGACGCGCACGCAGATCCTGCTCTACACGGCCCTGCTGGTTGTGGTCTCGATGGCGCCGCTGGCGACGGGGCTTGGCGGCTGGATCTATGGCGCGGTCGCCGCTGCGCTCGGCGCGGTGTTCCTTGCGTATGCGGTGCGCCTGACGCGCTCGAAGGCGGGCGATGAGGACGCGCCCGGTGCCGACATGAAACTGGCGAAGACGACCTTCGTGTTCTCGATCCTCTACCTGTTCGCGCTGTTCGGCGCGGTGCTGGTGGAGCATGGCGCGGGACTCTGGTTCCCGCTGGTGGGGGGGTGACATGACGGACGCTCCGAAGCCCCCGCCGCAGATCCCGCAACTCGATGCGGACGCGCTGAAAGCGCGCAAGCGGCGCAATCTCTGGCTCGGCCTCGCGCTCGCC
This sequence comes from Hyphomonas sp., assembly GCA_003486945.1. Taxonomy (GTDB): domain Bacteria; phylum Pseudomonadota; class Alphaproteobacteria; order Caulobacterales; family Hyphomonadaceae; genus Hyphomonas. The sequence goes on from DNFL01000190.1 coordinate 432, forward strand.
GCGTTTGTCGTGCTGGTGATGCTGATCACCATGGTGCGCCTGCACACCGGCACCGGCATTTCAGAGCGGATGTGATGGCCCTTTCGAACCGCACCATTGCGCTGATCGCGTCTGCCGGGGTCGCCGGCATGGTAGGCCTCGCTTATGCCGCCGTGCCGCTCTACGACATGTTCTGCAAGGTCACCGGCTTTGGCGGCACGACCCGGGTGGCGACGCAGGGGCCATCGCAGATTCTCGACCAGACGGTAGAGGTGCGCTTTGACGCGAACGTGGCGGATGCGCCGCTGCAGTTCCGTGCGCTCCAGACCCGCCAGACAGTGCAGCTCGGCCAGCACGGGCTCGCCTTCTACGAGGTGAAGAACCCGACGAATCAGGAAGTGCGGGTCATCGCCGCCTACAATGTGACCCCCCATTATGCGGGTCCGTACTTCAACAAGCTCGAATGTTTCTGCTTTTCCGAGCGCGTGATTGCGCCCGGCGAGACCCGGAAACTGCCGGTTGTCTACTTCGTGGCGCCGGAACTGGTGACCGACCGGGTGGCCGGAAAGCTCGAAACCATCACGCTCAGCTACACTTTCTTTGACAGTTCGGCCTATTCAGGCCCCCGCGACCAGCCTGTGGCCCGCAAGGCTGCTGAGGGTGCGGCGAATTCGGCCTCACCCGGCTGACCCGGTTGCAACGTGGGCGGGGCACACGCTAAACAGCCCCAAAGTTATGGGATTCCATAGAGGATTTGAGACTCATGGCCGGCGGCGACGTCAAACACGACTACCACCTCGTAAACCCCTCGCCCTGGCCGCTGATCGGTTCGGTCGCTGTGCTGGTTCTGGCGCTGGGCGCTGTCACCTACATGAAGGGCCTGTTCGGCATCGCTGAAGGCAGCTGGTGGCTGATGGCCATCGGTTTCGCCATGGTCTTCTGGGTGATGTTCGGCTGGTGGGCCACCGTCGTCAAAGAGGGCCGCACGGGTGACCATACCCCGGTCGTCGAAATCGGCCTGCGCTATGGCATGCTCTTGTTCATCGCCTCCGAAGTGATGTTCTTCGTGGCCTGGTTCTGGGGCTTCTTTGAGTTCGCCATCTTCTGGGATGCCCGCGTCGGCCACACTTGGGATGCTGCCAACCCGCTGTTCCAGGAAAGCCTGCAACGCTTCGCTCAGTGGCCGCCGGCGGAAGTGACAACATTCGATCCGTTCCATCTGCCGCTGATGAACACGCTGGTTCTGCTTCTGTCGGGCACCACGGTGACCTGGGCGCACCATGCGCTGGCCCATGGCGACATGAAGGGCGCGAAGCTCGGCCTGTTCATCACCATCGTGCTCGGCCTCGGCTTCACCGCGCTTCAGGTGCTCGAGTACAGCCATGCCGGTTTCACCTATGACGGCACGCTGTATGGGTCCGCCTTCTTCATGGCCACGGGCTTCCACGGCGCCCACGTCGTGATCGGAACGATCTTCCTGATCGTCTGCCTGATCCGCATGTATGCCGGCAACCTGACGCCCAAGAAGCACCTGGGCTTTGAATTTGCTGCCTGGTACTGGCACTTTGTGGACGTTGTGTGGCTGTTCCTGTTCGCCTTCGTTTACGTTACGCCCTACCTCGCCTTCGAGACCGGCAAGTAACGCAGCAAAGGTCTGCGCTTTGAAACAGGGCCCGCCGGTGCAACAAGGCTCCGGCGGGCTTTTTCTTGGTGCGAGGGAGTGATGCGATGACGTTCCGGCCCTATCCACTGCTCAGCCTGCTGACGGCCGTTTCGGTCGTCATCTTGGTGATGTTCGGCAACTGGCAATGGGGCAAGTATGACGCCAAGCGCGCGGGCCTTGAGGCGCCGCCGGAGCTGGTGACGCTGGAGGGCACACTGCTGCCCGGCACGGTGCGGCAGGTCTATGCGCTGACGGATGGCAAGGCGGCATGGCGGGATGTGGCGCTGGTGGAGACGGCAGACGGCGCGGTGTTCGTGCCTCAGACGATCCATTACGGCATGGACGCGCCGGCGGCGCTGGTGCTGGAGGCGCCGCAATTCTACGCCTCGCGCGGGCTGTGGCATGAGGTGAAGGGGCGCAATGCCTTCTCAACGGCGGACAAGCCGGAGGCGGGGCTGTTCTACGCGTTCGATCCGGCCGTGATGGCGGCGGGGTTGCCGGAGGATCTGGCCGGGCGGGTCGCGGCGCGCATCTTCGAGCCGGAGATGTTGCTGCGCACGGACGGGCCGATGGCGGTGCCTGTCGACAATCTCTTCCTGCGGCCGGAACTCGACGCGCGGATGACGCCGGAGCGCCATTTCGGCTACGCGATCACCTGGTGGGGCCTCGCCATTGCACTCATCGGTGTGTATCTGGCCCTGCATCAACAGCGCGGACGGCTCCGCTTCAGCAAGACAGGCGACCAGTGAAGTATATTTCCACACGCGGCGACGCCCCGGCGACCAGATTTGCAGAGGCCTGCCTCGCCGGCCTCGCGCCCGATGGCGGCTTGTATGTGCCGGAGACCTGGCCGCAGATAGCGCCGGTAAAGCCGGGCGAACCCTATGCCGAAGTCGCGGCGCGTATTCTTTCTGCGTTTGCAGGGGACTCCATTCCCGCAGCCGACCTGAAGACGATCTGCGCCGAGGCCTATGCCAGCTTTTCGCATCACTCCGTTGCGCCGCTGACGCAATGGGGGCCGGACAGCTGGCTGATGGAGCTGCACCACGGCCCGACGCTGGCGTTCAAGGACGTGGCGATGCAGCTGATCGGCAAACTGTATGACTACCTACTGGAAAAGACCGGCCGTACACTGACGGTGGTGTGCGCGACCTCCGGCGATACCGGGGGCGCGGCCGCGGCGGCTTTTGCCGGGGCGAAGCGGGCGAAGCTGGTGATCCTGCATCCGTTTGGCCGGGTATCGCCGGTGCAGCGTCTGTTCATGACGACGACCGGGCAGGGCAATGTGCTGAACCTTGCGCTTGATGGTGACTTCGACGCAGCGCAGGCGATCGTGAAACAGCTGTTCGCGGACAAGAGCTTTTCGGCGGATGTATCGCTGTCGGGCGTGAACTCCATCAACTGGGCGCGCGTGGCGGCGCAGTGTGTGTACTACGCGACGAGCCAGGCGCAGCTGCGCGGGGCGCCGATCCGCTATGTGGTGCCGAGCGGAAATATGGGCGATGCGCTGGCGGGCTATGTCGCGGCGCGCTGCGGCTTGCTGACCGGCGGGTTCGAAGCGGTGTGCGCGGTGAACGAGAATGACGCGCTGGCGCGCCTGTTCAATTCCGGCCGCATGACGCGCGCTGCGGCAGTCGCCACGCCGAGCCCGGCGATGGACATTTCCGTGCCGTCGAACTTTGAACGCTTCCTGTTCGAGATGACGGGGCGTGATGCGGCGGCGATCCGCGCAACATATTCCGCCTACGCACAATCTGGCGATACGGCGCTGCCCGAAGGCGCGGCTTCGCGCCTGTCCTGTTCGGGGCTGTCTGCCGCGTCCGTCAACAATGCCGATACGCTGGGCGAGATGGAACGCTTCCGCACAGAAACCGGCTGGCTGATCTGTCCGCATACGGCAGTTGGCACCGCGCTGGCGCGGCGGCTGAAGAGGAAAGATGTCGCCACAGTTGTGCTCGCCACGGCGTCGGCAGCCAAGTTTCCGGAGACAGTGCAGGAGGCGACGGGCCATGACGCACCGCTGCCCGTGCGATCTGCAGAGCTGCTGAAGCGCGGCGAAGTGTATGAGCGCCTGCCGGCAGACCTCGCCGCTGTGCGCAGCCGCATCCTCAGTTTCGCGGGCTGACGCGCGATGCAGGGCGTTCCGCTGGACACCCTGATCACCACCGGGCGGCTTGTTATCGCCCCGGCCCGGCGCGCTGACTTTCACGACTGGGCCAGGCTGCGCCGGGAAAGCCGCACCTATCTCGAGCCATGGGAACCGCTCTGGCCGCTCGACGCGCTGACCCGCAGGGACTGGAACCGGCGGATTTCTGCCTGGACGAATGCCTGGAAGGCAGGAACAGCGTTCGTGTTCTTCACCCGCCGCCAGACGGACAACGCACTGCTGGGAGGCCTGTCGCTGACGCAGGTTCGGCCCTGGCCGGCCGAAAGCGCCAGCCTAGGCTACTGGCAGGGCGCGGGCTTCGAAGGGCAGGGATATATGCGGGAGTCGGTTGCGGCCATCTGCAACTGGGCCTTTTCCGAACTGGACCTGAAGCGTATCGAGGCCGGCATCGTGCCCGAGAATGCCCGGTCCCGCCGGGTGCTGGAAGGCACGGGATTTGCTGAAGAAGGCCGCGCCGCTTCGTATCTCGAGATCAACGGGACGCGGCGCGACCATGTTCTTTTCGGTCTCGTCAGGCCGGAATCTGACCGCTAGGATTCGCGTATGCCGCTGATGAAACCCGTACAGGCGCAAGGCAGCTGGAAGTGGCGTCCGCTGACGGGCCGGCTCGAGATTGACGCGCCGGTGGGCACGCCGTTGTCGGACCTGAACGGGAACTGGTCGCTGGATGCGCTGGAGAAGATGCTGGAAGGCCTCAGCCGCGGGCGCCTGCGCCGCGTGTTCGAGCCGGGCGATGGCCCGGTGCGTTGCCCGCTGCGCTTGTCCAACGGCCAGGACATTCACCTCGTCGGCATGTTCGTCAGCGAGACGGAAGCAAGCGGCATGTTGCTGACCGGCGAGTCCTTCCCCGAACTCGATCAGGCCGACCTGCGCCCGGGGCCGGACCTGGTGCCGGTCTACCAGCCGATCATCTCGCTGCGCGATGGCAAGGTAATGGGCTTCGAAGCGCTCGCCCGTTGGAATGGCACCGATCCGTCCGCGCCGCCGAGCCGGTGGGAAGATCATGCACTCGCCACCAACATGCTGATCCGCGCTGCCGAAACGGTGGCGGTAATGCGCCGCGAGACGAAGCGCGACGACCTGTTCGTGCACGTGAACCTGACGGCGCGCGATATCATCCGCAGCAACATGCCGGCGCTGATCGATGCGCTGATGGGCAGTCACAACCTGCCCGACCGCACCATCCGCATTGAGCTGACCGAACAGGCCGCGCTGCGCGACGGGCCGAAAACGGTGGCCGCCGCGATGGCGCTGAAGGCGGTGGGCGCGGGTCTGGTGCTCGACGATTTCGGCACGGGGCATTCCTCGTTTGCCTGGCTGGCGGATCTGCCGTTCGACAGCCTGAAGATCGACCATGGCCTCACTGCTCGCCTCGGTGAAGCGCGCACCGATACAGTGCTCGCCACTGTCACGCTGCTGGCGCAGCGCCTTGGCATGTCGACGACAGCAGAAGGCGTGGAGAAGCGCGAAGATGGCGGGCGCCTGCGCGCACTCGGCTTCGACTATGCGCAAGGCTTTGCGTTTGCGCGGCCGATGGATGCGGAAAACGCGCTGAAGTTCCTGCGCGGCTAGCCCACCGGTCGCTGCATGAACAGCACCATGGGGCGCATCTTTTCCGGATAGTCCACGAAGGGCGGGCAATCTTCGAAACCGAAGGAACGGTAGAGGCCGATGGCTTCCACCATGTCGCGCGTGGTGTCGAGCCGCATCGTCTTGTAGCCGTCGCGGGCAGCTGTATCGATCAGGGCCTGACAGAGCCGGCGCCCCAGACCGCGGCCAGCGGCGATGGTGCGCACGAACATGCGCTTCATTTCGCAAGTGTCGGCATCAATGCGCTTGAAGGCAACGCCGCCGAGAATGTCGCGGCTGTCTTCGGCAATCAGCATACGGCCATTCGGCGGGCCGTAGAGTCCCTCAAGGTTCAGCAGTTCGGCATCGAGCCCCTGATGGCTGAATGCCATTTCGACAAGCCACGGGTCGTCCTTGTAGCGCTCGCGGCACCAGGCAGTGTATTCCGAAATCAGGCCGCCGAAAGCGGCGACTTCCAGCGGGCCCTTGGCTTCGTGGATGGTGATTGTTTCAGCCATTATGCATTCCCCGCACCGGACTGGAATCGCGATGGGTCAATTCCCATCCGCGTCATGGCGTGGCGCCATTTGTGTTCATAGGATCCGCCGAAGATGAGATCCGTATCCGGCTCACACACGATCCACGCGTTCTCCGCAAGCTCCGCTTCCAGCTGGCCCGCGCCCCAGCCGGCATAGCCGAGCGCGAAGACGGACTGGCGCGGCGCTGAAATCGATCCGATCATCGCCAGGATATCCTTCGTTGCCGTCATGCAGATGTCGCCGTCCACCTCAATGGTCGCGCCGTCGCAGATGACATCATCCGTATGCAGAACAAATCCGCGCTCCTGCGCCACCGGCCCGCCTTCGAGCACGCGCACGCCGCGCAGCGAGATTTCCATCCGTATGCCCATCTGTTCCATCAGGTCCTGAAGGTCCACGCCTTCCATCGGCTTGTTCAGAACGATGCCCATCGCAAATTCCGGCGTGTGCGCGCACAGAAGGATGACCGAGCGATTGAATCGGTCGTCGCCGATGCCGGGCAGGGCGATCAGCAGCTTGCCTGTCAGGTCGGTGTCGAACTGCATGGGCGGCCTCCGGGCGGGAAGCTGGGCCAGCCGGGCGGCGATTGCAAGTGAAAACCGGGCAGTGGTTCCTGGCAGCAGCCTTGCGGTGCGGCGCTCATCGGCCTATTTCCTCCGGGTCATCAAGGAGAACTCCCCATGCCCATCAAAGTCGGCGACAAACTGCCCGAAGCAACCTTCATGGAAATGACGGCCGATGGCCCGAAACCCGTCACCACCGCGCAGGTGTTCGGCGGCAAGACGGTCGCGCTGTTCGCCGTTCCGGGCGCATATACGCCCACCTGTTCGGCCCGCCACCTGCCGGGCTTTGTCGACAAGGCCGGGGAACTCAAGGGCAAGGGCGTGGACGAGATCGTCTGCACCTCGGTGAATGACGTGTTTGTCATGGGCGCCTGGGGCAAATCGTCGGGCGCTGGCGAGGCTGTGCGCATGCTGGCCGACGGCAATGGCGCGTTCGCCAAGGCCATTGGCCTGGAGCTGGACGCCTCCGGCTTCGGCATGGGCCACCGCTCGCAGCGCTATTCCATGCTGGTGAAGGACGGCACGGTTGCAGAGCTGAATGTCGAAGCCGGCGGCGAGTTCAAGGTTTCCAGCGCCGACTACCTGCTCGGTCAAATCTGACCCTCCGGCGTTAACCCGCTTTAACCGAATACCTCCATGATCGGCCTGCTCGGGGTATGGGCAGGCCGATTTTGCTTGTGGATTTATTGAAAAACGGCAAATCCTTCCCCAACTCAGTATGACTGTCATAGTGGAGAGGGACCCATGGACATTATCGCTTCCACCTTCGTGCTGATCCTTGCGGTCGGCCTTATCCTTATTTTCTCGTCGCTGAAGTTTGTGCCGCAGGGCTACAATTGGACCGTCGAGCGCTTCGGCCGATACACGCGCACGCTAGGCCCCGGCCCGCACGTCATCACCCCGTTCATCGACCGGATTGGCCGGCGCATGAACATGATGGAGACGGTGCTGGACGTGCCGCAGCAGGAAGTGATCACCAAGGACAACGCGATGGTCTCCTGCGACGCCATCGTGTTCATACAGGTGATCGATGCGGTGCAGGCGGCCTATGAGGTGAACAACCTCACGCACGCCATCACAAACCTCTCGATGACCAATATCCGTACCGTGGTCGGCTCGATGGACCTCGACGAAGTTCTGTCGAACCGTGACGAGATCAACGCCCGCCTGCTCGGCACGATTGATGCCGCGACCCATCCCTGGGGCGTGAAGGTGACGCGTATCGAGATCAAGGACCTGACACCGCCCGCTGACATCACCGAAGCAATGGCCCGGCAGATGAAAGCGGAGCGATTGAAGCGCGCTGAAATTCTGACTGCAGAAGGCGAGAAACAGTCCGCCATCCTCAAGGCCGAAGGGCAGAAACAGGCGCAGATCCTCGAAGCTGAAGGCCGCCGCGAAGCTGCGTTCCGCGACGCTGAGGCACGCGAGCGCGAGGCGGAGGCCGAAGCGAAAGCAACGGCGATGGTCTCTGAAGCGATTGCGCGCGGCGATGTAAACGCAATCAACTACTTCCTTGGCCAGGCCTACGTTGCGGCGTTCGAGAAACTCGCCAGCTCGCCTCAACAGCGCACGGTGATCATTCCCGCTGAATTCTCATCGATCCTGGGCACAATCGAAGGCATCAAGAGCCTTTCCGAAGCTGCAAAATCCGCAGCACCGCGCGCTGGCGGCGCTGTTCCGCCGACACGGCCAGGCGGCTGACAATTCATCCGTCCACAGAAGGAGGGACTATAGATGGAAAACCTGCTTTCCCAGATTACATGGTGGCACTGGCTTGTGCTTGCCCTGCTGGTGTTCGGCGTCGAAATGATGACCGGTACATTCGATCTACTAATGGTGTCGATTGCCGGCGTGCTGACGGCGGTGTTCGCGGCGGTGGTTCCTGCGGGCTGGCAGACGCAGTTTGTGGTGTTCGCAGTGGTTTCCATCGCGCTCATCATTGCCAGCCGCTACGTGTTTCCCGGCATGCGCAAGGCATCGCCGGAACATCCCACCCTCAACAAACGCATGGCCAGCCTTGTCGGCCAGCGCGGTGAGGTCACGCGTGAAATCTCAGGCGGCCATGGTCAGGTGAAGATTGGTGACACGGTGTGGGGCGCCGAGGCCGCTGAAGGTGAAGGCCCGCTCGCGGTGGGAGACGTCGTGGTCGTCGCTTCGACGAATGCCAACACGGCAGTCGTGCGCAAAGCCTGAACACAGAGCCGGGGATCCCCGCGAAAGCGGAGGTTCCCGACGACAATCGAACTATTCCGTGCCCGGACGGCCTGTCTGCTTCGGGTCATGCTTCGGCGCCGGTGCGAGGCGCATCACTTCGGTCTGGAAGCGCTCATCATCGCCGGCGATCAGGAAGGGCAGGGCCTTGCAGATCGCATCGCCCAGCGGCGCGAACCATTCCAGATCCAGCTTCGAGAAATCCGACAGCACATAGGGCATCACCATCGCCTTGTCGCCGGGGTGGCCGATGCCGACGCGCACGCGGCGGATGTCCGGCCCGAGATGCGCCATCGCCGAACGGATGCCATTGTTTCCGGAATGCCCGCCGCCGCGTTTCACACGTACACGGCCAGGCGCAAGATCAATCTCGTCGTGCAGCACGGTGACCGCCTCGGCGCCCACCTTGTAGAAGGCGGCGGCTTTCGACATCGCAAGGCCGGTCTCATTGTAAAAGGTCTGCGGTTTCAGCAGCAGCACTTTCTGCCGCCCGGTTGCCGTATCGACTGCGCCTTCTGACGCCTCCGCACTGAACTTCGCTTTCCACGGACCGAAGCCATACGCGGCGTGAATCCGGTCCAGCAGCAGGAAGCCGGCATTGTGCCGGTTCTTCGCATACTTCGTGCCCGGATTACCTTGTCCGACAAGGATCAGCATTCCCGCT
>DNFL01000250.1 GCA_003486945.1 Hyphomonas sp.
TGATTTCTTTGTCCTCGACATCGCCGATGCGGTGCCGAAAGACGACATGGCGTCGATGGAACACCCGCTGTTCTCGCTGGCGACGAAGCCGGATATGCGCCACCTCGAATATCGCAGTGGCGACAACGTCCTGAAAATCAGGCCATCGGGACTGGGCCTACCCACGATCTTCGACAAGGACATTCTGATCTTCACCATCAGCCAGCTGATGGCACGCAAGAACCGGGGCGAACCCATTGGGGACACCGTGCGCTTCTCGGCGCGGGAGCTGTCCGTTGCGACCAACCGCCCGATCGGCGGCAACCACTACAAGCGCCTTGAAGACGCCTTTGCCCGTCTTCAAGGGGCGCAGTTCGTCACCAACATCAAGTCCGGGGGCAAGATCGAAACCCGCATCTTCTCCTTGATCGACGAAGGCGGGTTCGTTCGGACCGACGACGAACGGTTCCGCCTGGACTACTGCGAGGTGAAGCTGTCGCGTTGGCTGATGCGGGCAATCGAGACGGATCAGGTGGTCACGATTTCGCATGACTATTTCCGCCTTCGTCGCCCGCTGGAACGGCGGCTGTATGAGATTGCCCGTAAGCACTGCGGCAGCTCCCCCAAGTGGCAAATCAGCCTGACCAACCTTCAGAACAAGACGGGCAGCAATGCCCCGATAAAGCGTTTCCGCCATAACCTGCGCGAGATCATCAAGGCCGACGTGACCCCCTTCTATCGCTTCGAGATCGACGAGGCGGACCTAGTGACCGTGCGCCCTCGATCCGTCCAGGTGGCGCTTTCCCCGACCATCACAATCCCGGAATGGGCAGAAGAACAGGCTCGCGCCCATGCCCGCTCACTCGGCTGGGACTACTACGTCATGCGATCCAACTGGCTGGCCTTTGCGCACGACGCCGCAGCCAAAGGGAACCCGCCGAAGAATGCAGGTGCTGCATTCGTGGCTTACTGCAAGAAGCAAGAAAACCTACGGGGCTGAGCATCGCCAGCAACACTAGACGGAAACAGGTAAACGGTTCACAATTACAGGACTGCGAACACTAGGAAACACCATGGTATACACCTTAGGCGAGGCCGCGAGAGCGACCGGAAAATCCAAGGCGACGATATCTAAAGCCATAAAAAGTGGCCGTGTTTCTGCGCGCAAAGATGAAACAGGCACGTTTCACATTGACCCATCAGAACTGCATAGAGTTTACCCGCCAACCGTTTCTAGTGAACACAAGGAAACCCCTGAGAACACCCCCGAAAAATCCGATATTGACGGGACTATCAGGGAGTTACAGGCACGTCTTGAAGCAGCGCATGAACGCCTGTCCGACAAGGAAACGGTCATAGCTGACCTGAGAGAAGATCGAGACCGCTGGCGGCAACAGGCAACGGCTCTGCTGTCGGACCATCGGCCACAGGGCCTCCTTAAGAGGTTGTTTGGTCGATGATGCTAGCAAAATTGACGAACAAAAAAAGAACACCTAACATCCCACCCCAACAGGAGACAGCACAATGACCGACCGCAACTTGACTGCGATTGATCTGTTTTGCGGGGCAGGGGGCCTTTCAGAAGGCTTCCGGCAGGCTGGCTTCCACGTCCTCGCGGGGCAAGACTATGATGAGAAGGCCGGAGCGACTTTTGCAGCGACGCACCCTGAGGCAACGTTCATCGGCGGCCCGATCCAGAACGTGACGCCTGAAATGCTGCTGAAAGCCGCAGGCAAGAAGCGCGGGGAAATCGACGTCATTGTTGGTGGCCCACCCTGCCAAGGTTACTCAGTCTACAACCATCAACGGGGCGAAGATGATCCCAGAGCAGGCCTGTTCCGGGAGTATCTTCGTATTGTCGAAGGTATCCAGCCGCGTTGGCTTGTGATGGAAAATGTGACCGGCATCACCTCGATTTCGGGCGGAAACATCGTCCGGGAAATCTTCGACGGGATGGAGAGCCTCGGCTATCGGGTTGAGATGAAAGTGTTGAAAGCCGAGGAATACGGCGTCCCTCAAGAGCGGCGGCGAGTCTTCTTCATCGCGACCAGGACAAACGCGCAAATCCTCTTCCCGGAACCGACGCACGGGGAAGGCAGGTTGCCACTGGTCACTATCTGGGATGCGATCTCTGATCTCCCCCCACTAGAGAACGGGGCCAAGGAAATTCCCACCCGATACAGCAGCAAGCCGCAGAACTCGTTCCAGGCGCTTTTGCGTGGTGACTGCACCATCTTGAACAACCATTCTGCCGGGCGACTTTCCGCTATCAACGAAGAGCGGATGCGCCACATCCCGTCCGGCGGATCATGGCGGGATATTCCGCGCGATCTGCTTCCGGCAGGGATGCTGAAAGCGAAACGCAGCGACCACACAAAGCGGTATGGCCGCCCCCGGAAAAGCGACCTGGCCTGCACTATTTTGACCAAGTGCGATGTCCACTGGGGGGCTTATATCCACCCCGTCCAGGATCGTGCCTTGACTGTCAGAGAGGCCGCGCGGCTTCAAGCTTTCCCGGATTTCTTCAATTTCTTGGGCAGTCGCACTGAACAATATGTTCAGGTAGGCAATGCCGTGCCTCCGCTCCTGGGAAAACGTGTTGCCGAAGCCCTGATCCTTGCGGATACGATGCGCGAAGCCCCTACGGGGCAAGTCGGGCGCGAACGCGAGGAATTAGCTATTGCCGTGTAATCCAGAGACCATTGTAGGCGAAATTCTTGGCAGGCGGGCGGTGAAGGGCGCTGACCCTTCCGCATCTGATTTTCAATGCCCTTTCGTTAAATCTCGCTGCCCGAAGCGCAGCACGCAACTGCCCAATGAACCCTATCCGGTTTGCTCTTTGTGGCGAGGCGTGGGACCGAAAACAGATCCCCAGAAAGACCTGATTTTCGTCTGCCCGAAGCGGTTCTACGCGGTCGATTTCCTCACAGAGGTCATAAAGCACTGTTGGGCCGGTGAAGCGCCAGAAAACCCGATGGTGGCGCCTGAGGTTAAGATGGAAGGCTTCGGTAACGTGGACTTCGTCATTGCCGACGTCGGCCAGGATGGCGAGGTCCAGCAGTTTCTGTCGGTTGAGCTGCAAGCTATCGACATCACGGGATCGGCCTTCAAGGCGTATCAGGCCCTGCGCGCCGGGGAAGACCTGGAGAAGAAGCCGACCTATGGCTTCAACTGGGACAACGTCTACAAGCGTTACATCACGCAACTGATCCGCAAGGGCTACTTCCACCACCATTGGAAGTCTAAGATCGTCGCTGTGATCCCAGAACAGGTCTATGAATACATCAAGGGGCGGGCAGGCTTCATGCGTTCACCAGACGTCAAAAGCCCCGACGTCAACATCATCTTCATGACCTACTGCCTTGAAGCCGATCCGACCCGACCGGGCGAATACCGGCCGCGCCTGGTGACTGTCGAAGGCACAAGTCACTCGAACTTGCAGAACGCGATTTTGTACAAGGACGCCCCCAAGAAAGAGGCCTTCACATCGCAAATCAAGCGTTCTCTGGTCAGGGCCATTGACCTTGCCGACCTCATCGCCACGAAGGAAGGGACCAAGACCGAATGAAACGTGATGACGACTTCATCCGGGAATTACTCTTTGAGATCGAGGCATCGGACGATCCCTATCTGATTGCCGATCTGGTCATGAGCCCGTCAGCCGAAGACCTGAAGCGGCACATGCACGCGAAGTGGCTCAGCGATGCAGGGCTTCTCTTGGAAGAAAACGACGGTGTTTTCCGCATCACGAACCAAGGCCACGACTACCTTGCCGCTATCCGTGACGATGGAATCTGGAAGAAGACCAAGGCGGCGGCGTCTAGTGCGGGCGGGGTAGGCTTGGGCGTCATGAAGGACATTGCTGTTGCCTATGTGAAACAGGAACTCTCAGCACGCCTTGGGCTACAGATTTAGGGAGGACCACATGTCATTGGGGGATCGGATCGATTTTGTAGGCGGTTCTTACGAAATCCGCGGTTTGGTCGATGGTCTTTATGTGGTCAGAATCCGCAACAGGACCAAGAACCACGAAGCATATCGTGTCTGGACGGAACAAGACCGGGCCGAGTTCGACAAAATGCAGCAAGGCCGCGCTGACACCTTGGACCGAAACGCCCAGATATACGAACGCCGTCTATCTGGGGAAACCCTTGCCACCCTTGCCCAAGATTTTGGCCTCAGCGCCAGCCGGGTGCGAGACATCTGCGCGAAGCAAGAACGCAAAGAGCGGCGCGGCCAACCAGTGCCCGCCTGAGCATTACAACTCGTGCCCCGGCCCTCGTTCGCGCCGAACCTCCGCTTCGTGTTCCTGCTCCAGCTCGTTGGCATGCAGCCGCTCAAGCCTCTGAGCTATGTCCTGATCTTCCACTTCCCGGCCCTGCCGGATCGCCGCCAGGCGGGCGGCGATTTCGTCGTGATCCAGCGCCTTCGAACCGGCGCGCAGACGGTCGGCCAGGCTCTGCGGGGCGGCGGGTTTGTCTGATGTCTTTTCGCTGATCGCTGAACGCTGATCCCCGATATCTGATGGCGCATCACGCAATGCCCAAGCCTCGCGCATCCGGGCGGCAATATCCTGCGGGCGGTCGCGGTCATGCCCGCTGCCTTCATAGGCAAGTCCGGCCTCGGACGGCTGCAACCTGTCCAGGACGTGGTCCGCCGCCCGCTCAAGCCAGGTCCGGACATGCCCGGCCAACTCCTGGGCGACACGCGCCACTTCGGCGGCATGGGCCTTGACCTCATGCCAGACGCGGACAGCGGCAACCTCCTGCCCGCGCTCCTTCAGCTGCCACGCGCCCGCCGACAACTGGGGCAGGGGCGGGCGGTCCAGCGCGACGGCCCGGACGGTGTGTTCCAGCGCCTCGGCCTCGTGGCCCTGCTCCTGGGCGACGTGGGCCAGCTC
>DNFL01000123.1:0-480 GCA_003486945.1 Hyphomonas sp.
ACTGCTGGAAGACGAAGCCGATGCTCTCATTGCGCAGGTCAGCCAACTCGTCGGATTTCATGCCTGCGAGGTCGCGGCCCTCGATCAGCAGCGAGCCGCTGCTGGGCACATCTAGCGCGCCGATGAGGTTCATCATCGTGGACTTGCCGGAACCGGACGGGCCCATGATCGCCGTCATCTCGCCGCGGCGGAATTCGACCGACACTTTGCGCAGCGCATGCACCTCCTGGCTGCCCATGCGGTAGACCTTGCTGACATTGCGGCAGGCAATCAGCGGTGTGTCGTATCCGGCCGGCGCAGCGGTGCTGCGTTCATCAATTCGAAGCATTGGCGGCCTGCACACGCGTCACAAACACATCGCCTTCCTTGGCGCCCCGCACGATCTCGGCATACGCCCCGTCCTGCAGCCCGACGACCAGCTGGCGCTTCTCAAGCTGCCCGTCCGGCCGCTGCGCATATGCATCCACGCGCGTCGTCGCC
>DNFL01000123.1:706-1577 GCA_003486945.1 Hyphomonas sp.
TATGCATCCACGCGCGTCGTCGCCTGCCTCTGGCTGTTTGCTGCTTTCACCTGCGCGAGCTCCTCCGGCGTCAGGTGTTCGCGCAGGACCTTGTCGAAGGTACCTTGCATACGCTGGCGCATGGCGCTGCGGTCCATCTGCGCCATGTCACCCATGGCCTGGCGCGCGGTGTTCATTTCCTTTTCGAGGGCCGCCTGAATTTTAGCCTTGCGGTCTGCGGGAACGCCGATGCTGTCCAAGACTTCGAGACCGGGGCCGCCACGTGCGCCTTGCTGGCCGCCGCCGGGGCCGCCCTGACCGGGCGTGTCTGCTGCCTCAACAACTGCCGGGCCGCTTTTCGTCGGACGGAAGCGCAGCGCAGCGTCTTCTATACGCATCACGCCTTCGCGTTTGTCGGCAGTGATTTCGACATTCGCTGTCATGCCGGGCAGCAGCGTGCCGTTGCGGTTTTCGGCGGCGATGACGACCGTGTAGGTCACGACATTCTGCAGCGTTTCGGCAACGAGGCGCACCTGTTCGACGGTGCCGGTGAAGGTTTGGTCCGGATAGGCGTCGACGCGGAAAGTGGCGGTGTCGCCAGCATCGATGCCGCCGATGTCAGCTTCGACCACGGCGGCATCGATCCGGATGTCCTCGAGGTCCTTAGCGATCGTGAACAGGACCGGCGCAGAGAAACTCGCGGCCACAGTTTGACCGACATCTACGTTGCGGGAGATCACGACGCCCTTGATGGGCGAGCGGATAATGGTGCGGTCCAGATCGACCTCTGCAGAGCGCAGAGACGCCATCCGCTGGGACAGCGACGCATTGGCGCTCTTCAGCTGTGCGCGGCTGACTTCCAGATTGGCGCGGGCGACGGCCAGGGCGCGCT
>DNFL01000123.1:1792-2420 GCA_003486945.1 Hyphomonas sp.
CGCGGGCGACGGCCAGGGCGCGCTCATTGTCCTCCAGCGTGGACTGGGCGACGGCATCGGCCTCGTAGAGTGCCTTCTGGCGCGCATAGTTCTTCTCGGCCTGCGCGAAGGTCGCCTCAGCGGAGGCGATGTTGGCCTGCTGCACGGCCAGTGAGGCGCGTGCGCTCTGCACATCGGCGCTGGCGGATTCGACGCGGGATTCGAAGGTCTGGGGGTCGATCCGGGCGATGATCTGGCCAGCTTCGACCTCGGTGTTGAAATCCGCAAGCAGCTCGGTGATCTGGCCGGAGACCTGCGAGCCGACCTCAACGGTTGTCAGGGCCCGCACGGAGCCGGAGGCGGAAACGATGCGGGACACGTCACCGCTCTGCACGGAGGCTGTGGAAATCTCGAACTTGCCGGTCGCCGCGTGCGATCCGCCACGCAGGAAGATGAACCAGACCAGGATTGCGCCTAGTACGGCGCCGGTGGCGTAGATCAGTTTGCGGTTTATTGGGCGGGTCATCGGCCTTCCGGGAGTTTATGCGGCTTGGAACGGTGGTTCGGGAGTTAAACGGCTGGCGGTGTGACTTCCGTCGGACGCGACTGCGTATGCCCCGGCAGACGCGAATCAAGAGAGGGCGGTCGC
>DNFL01000123.1:2602-4795 GCA_003486945.1 Hyphomonas sp.
AAGAGAGGGCGGTCGCAGGGAAGGGGGGATAACAAGTTCTGAATCCGGGGATCCGTCCGCTAGTGCCTGCCAAGATCAACGGTGCAGCTCCGCATGCTCGCCGTTTGCCCGAGATGTCGAGGATGCGCAAACTAAGGTGTTGTTTTGATGTGGTATATCTATCGTTCGCATAATCTATATTATGGGAAGTCGGAAAACACTTGAGAATGCGGGACCCCGCAGATCATCGATGCGAGACAGCTTGCTGTGCGAGGTCGCAGCCGCGTCTGCCCTCACCCGCCGCGTTGTCCTCCGCGTCAGAGTGATAATCCGATCTCCATGCCGTCATAGGCTGGTTCGACGCCGGCTGGCAATTCGCGCACGAGCGTCTGGTAGTCCATGTCGACGTGCAGATTGGTAAGAATTGCGCGGCGCGGTTTCAGCGTCCCGATCCAGGACAATGTGAGCTCGAGGTGGGCGTGGGATGGGTGCGGCGTGTAGCGTAGTGCATCGATGACCAGCGTATCGAGGCCCCTGAGCGCGTCCAGGCTGCGGTCCGGCAGTCCATTGACGTCGTTGCAATAGGCAACATCGCCAAAACGGAACCCCATGCAGCGGATGCGGCCGTGTTCCATGTCGACCGGTAGGAATTCCACAGGTCCACCGGGACCTGTGATCTCAAACCGCTCGAACGGATGGAAGGCCGGCTGCGGCGCCAGGATCGGCGGATAACCGCCTGCTCCGTGGAAAATGTAGTGAAACCGGCTTTCCAGGCGCGCCTTGGTCTCCGGATCGAACCAGACCGGGATCTGCGCGCGCCGCCGGATCGCGAGCGCGCGGACATCATCGATGCCGTGAGCCTGATCGGCGTGGTCGTGGGTGTAAACAACCGCATCGAGATGGGTAACGTTTGCGGCAAGCAGCTGTTCGCGCAGATCCGGCGATGTGTCGATGAGCACCCGCGTAAGGTCGCCTGCTTCGTTCCGGCGCTCTACCAATGCGCTGCAGCGCAGGCGGCGGTTTTTAGGCTCCGCCGGGTCGCAGGCGCCCCAGTCTCCCCCGACGCGCGGTACACCGCCCGAAGAGCCAGTGCCGAGCAGGATGAGGCGCGCATTGGTCATGCGGCGCCTGTTTTGGCGAAGAGCGCGATGGCGTTGGCAGTCGTGATCGCTTTCACGCGCTCAATGTCCGTCTCTTTCAGCTGCGCGAGCGCGTCGGCGACGTGTGCGAGATAGGCAGGCTCGTTGCGCCGGCCGCGCATGGGTACGGGCGCGAGATACGGGCAATCGGTCTCGAGGATCAGCCGGTCGAGCGGCACGCCTGCGATCACGGCGCGCACATCCTTCGCGCTCTTGAACGAGAGGATGCCGGAGACGGAAACGTAGGCGCCGAGTTTTAGGGCGCGCTGGCAGAGATCTGCGCCGCCGGTATAGCAATGCAGCAGCGGCTGGAACGGACCGCGCGCAAACTCTTCCTCGAGGATGTCCGCCATCAGATCGTCAGCTTCGCGGATGTGCAGGATCAGTGGCAGGCCGGTTTCTCGCGCCGCGGCGATGTGTTCGCGCAGACTGCGCACCTGATCTTCGACCGGGCTGTAGCCATAGTGGAAGTCGAGCCCCGTCTCACCGATGGCGACGACTTTCGGATGCGCCGCTTCGGCAATCAGCGTTTCGGCCATCAGGCCGGTGAAGTCCTTGGCGTGGTGCGGGTGGACGCCGACCGTGCACCAGATATCGGGATGCGCGTCGGCAACGGCGCGCACAGCGAGGAAGTTGTCGTAGCGATCACAGATGGCGAGGAAACGCCGGACGCCGGCAGCGCGGGCACGGTCCAGCACTTCGCTGAGGTCTTCGGCGAAGGCTTCGCCGTGCAGGTTCACATGTGTATCGAACATCCGCCCGGCCTTTAGACGGCCTGCGCCATTTCATAAAGGCCCGCCACCAGTTTCGCGGCGACCTGGGCGGTATCCATGTTCAGACGTTCAGTGTCACCTGCGAGCCGCGCCTGTTTCAGCCAAAGGCGCGCGGCGGCCGGATTGGCCTCAGCGCGTTCGGCGAGCCAGTCGAAAATTTCGGTCTGGAAGGCTTCGAGGGCACCGTCATCTGCGGCTGCGGCAGACAAGGCGGGCAAGGCGAGCTTGTCGGGGATATTCGGCATTGCGCGGAGCAGGGCACGGGCGGCGTCGGAAGCGGCGAGGGCGGTTTGCGTCGACAG
>DNFL01000286.1:0-3656 GCA_003486945.1 Hyphomonas sp.
GGATCGGTGACGGACCGGCCGGAGCGGTTCATCGGGCTGCACTTCATGAACCCGGTGCCACTGATGAAGCTGGTGGAAGTGATCCGTGGACTGAATACCGATCAGCAGACGTATGAGACAGCGATCACGTTCGCGAAACGGATTGGCAAGACGACGACGAATGCAGAGGATTATCCGGCTTTCATCGTCAACCGTATTCTGATGCCGATGATCAATGAGGCAGTTTACACGCTGTACGAGGGCGTCGGGAATGTGGAGTCGATCGACACCGCAATGCGCCTTGGCGCGAACCATCCGATGGGGCCGCTGCAGCTGGCCGATTTCATCGGGCTCGATACCTGCCTGTCGATCATGCAGGTGCTGCATGACGGGCTCGCCGATACGAAATACCGGCCATGCCCGCTCCTGGTGAAGTTTGTCGAGGCCGGATGGCTGGGCAAGAAATCCGGCAAGGGTTTCTACGACTATTCCGGCGAGCATCCGGTGCCGAGCCGCTAGGCTTAACCTTTCAGTAACTTCGTGAGGGCTCCTTGGGTCCGGTGTTTTTGCCGGACCCCGAAAGGAGCCTTTCATGCCTGTGCGCTCACCGCTGACTTATCTTGCCGGGGCAGGGGTTGTCCTGTCTGTTGCCGCGCTCGGTGCCTGGATTGCGATGCAGCCGGCGGCGGCTTCTGCGGCGACGGATGCTGCTGCGCCGAAGCTGACGGTCTACTGGTCGGATGGCGATTCCGGGCGGCTGTCGGATGGCACGAAATTCCGCCTGCACGGGATTGATGCGCCGGAGACAGGATCGATGAAACAGCGCGGCGGCGCCAAGTGCGAGCATGAGCGGGTGCTGGGCTTCGAAGCGAAGGAAGCGGCGCTGGAGCTGACACGCGGCAAGACCGTGACCGTGTCGCAGGTGCGCGCCCTCGACAAGTATGAGCGCACTGTCCTGACGCTGGATCTTGGCGGCCGGGATGTCGCGGCCCTGTTGGTCGCGGGCGGTACGCACAGGAGCTGGGACTATGATGGCCGGCAGAAGAAGCCCGACTGGTGCGCGGGCGCAGCCGGTTGATGCCTTGCCATTGCGGCGGCGCGGGTTAGCGTTGGCGCAAGGCTCCGGGAGATTCCAGATGCAAAGACTGAAGGTGGCGGCGGGTCTTGGACTTGTCCTTGTGCTGACGGCTTGCGGCGAGAGCGAGGCGCCGCGCGGCGAGCCCTACCGGGCGCCGTCCGTTTCGGAGCAGGAAGCGGCGCTGTTCGGCGAGGTGGATGTCGGAGCCTTGCCTGCCCCGCAGCGCGCGGCGCTGGTGACGGCGCATGTCGAGGCAGCGCTGGCGCTCTACAGGGCGGGCGAGACGGAGGCGGCGCTGGAGCAGCTGAGTGTTCCGGACCCGGCGCTACGGCCTGAGCTGATGGTCGGCCTTGATACGCTGGGCTATGATCAGGAAGCCGTGAATGTGCTGGCTGACTGGATGACCAGCGGCGGCGATGCGGTGCAGGCGGAACCTGCAATGCTGGCGGCCGTAGAGATGCTGGCGAAGCTGCGTTCCGGCGCGCGCGGCGACATTGGCGAGACGACCGAATTCCTGATGAAGCAGCTGGCGCGCGAGTTCGAGAAAGGCGCCGATGCGGGCACGATCACCGACCCGGTGGCCTACCAGACGGCGTATGGCCTGGCAGTGGCTGCGCGAGATCTGACTTCGGGCGAGGACCCGGACGTCTATGGCGACCTGCGCCGAGAGCTCGATTTCCTGGTGCTGATGTGGCCGCGCGGCGGGCCGGTCAGCACCGCTGTGGCTCCGCCGGAGCTGCAGATGGCCGAGCAGCTGTCGCGGGTTAAGCTGGCGCTGGCAGCGGTGCCTTAACTGCGTGCGGCGAGCACCGCATCGATGAACTGAACCGCTTCGGCAGCAGCCCAGTCGGCTTCGCCGGAGACACGGGCGATTTCGAGGCCGTCGGGCCCATAGACAATCGTGGTCGGGAAGCCCTGCACTTCGGCGCCGTAGACAATGTCGCCGCGGTCGAGCGGGGCGTGGCGGAAGGCGATGTTGGCGGCGCCCAGTTCAGTGAGGCGGCGCTTGGCATAGTCGACGTCTTCATCGGAATCGATGCTGATGGCGACAACTTCGAACTTGTCCGATCCGCGGGCTTTCTGGAGGGCGCCGAGGGAAGGCATCTCGCGCTCGCACGGACCGCACCAGGTGGCCCAGTAGTTCACGAGGATGGTCTTGCCGCTGAAGCTGGCGAGGGCGGCTTCGGTGCCGTCGGCCGTATCGAACGTGCCATCCGGGACAGGCCTGCCGGCATAGCCGAAATCGAGTTTGGCCAGCGTGCCGGTTGCATAGCGCTCATAGGCATGGTCCGGAGCCTTGCCGCCGACTGCGCTGATCAGCACATAGACAATCGCGGCAAGGGCGACCAAGAAGAGGCCGGCAAAAGCATAGCGGATCATGGGGCAGGGCGCTCCGAAGGGTCTGAGTTTGAGGGATATGGCAATGACTGAGGCCAAAGGCCAGACAATGTGGGGCGGTCGTTTTGCCGCTACGCCCTCGGATATCATGAACGAGATCAACGCCTCACTGGAAATTGATCGGCGCATGGCAGAGGAAGACGTCGCCGGCAGCCGGGCCCATGCCGACATGCTGGCCGAAATGGGCATCCTCAGTGTCGAGGACAACGAGGCGATCCAGAAGGGGCTCGATCTCGTCACGGGCGAGCTGAGGAACGGGACGTTCCCTTTCCGCAAGGAGCTGGAAGACATTCACATGAATGTCGAGGCGCGCCTCAAGGAACTGATCGGCGAGCCGGCCGGGCGGCTGCACACCGCGCGCTCGCGCAATGACCAGGTGGTGACGGATTTCCGCCTGTGGACGCGCCGGGCGCTGGACGACACGAGCCATTTGGTGACCGGGCTGCAGAGTGCGCTGGTGCGCCGGGCGGGCGAGCATGTGGCGAGCGTGATGCCGGGCTTCACCCATCTGCAGACGGCGCAGCCGGTGACGCTCGGCCACCATCTGTTGGCCTACACGGAAATGCTGGAACGCGACCGGACGCGGCTGCTCGATTGCGCGGTGCGCCTGAACGAGAGCCCGCTGGGCGCGGCGGCGCTGGCGGGGACGGGTTTCCCCATTGACCGGGACATGACGGCAGAGGCGCTGGGCTTTGCCCGGCCGATGGCGAACTCGCTGGACGCGGTCGGCTCGCGCGATTTTGCGCTGGAGGCGCTGGCCTGCCTTTCGATTGCGGCGACGCACCTGTCGCGGCTGGCGGAAGAGATCGTGCTGTGGACGAGCCCGCAATTTGCGTTCGCGCGCCTGCCGGATGAATGGTCGACGGGGTCTTCGATTATGCCGCAGAAGCGCAACCCGGATGCAGCGGAACTGATCCGGGCGAAGGCGTCGCTGATCACGGGATTGTATGCCTCGCTGCAGGGGGCGGTGAAGGCGCTGCCGCTCGCCTATGCCAAGGACCTGCAGGATGACAAGCGCCTCACCTTCGAGGCGTTCGATACGTTTGACCTCTGCGTGCGGGCGATGACCGGGATGATCGAGACGATCCGTTTCCATCCGGAAACCATGCGGGCGGCGGCGGCGAAGGGCTATTCGACGGCGACGGACCTGGCTGACTGGCTGGTGAGGGAGCTGGGGCTGCCCTTCCGCGAGGCGCATCAT
>DNFL01000286.1:3880-4246 GCA_003486945.1 Hyphomonas sp.
CTTCCGCGAGGCGCATCATGTGACCGGGCGGATCGTGGCGCTGGCGGAGAAGAAGGGGACCGAACTTGCGGACCTTGAACTCGCTGACATGCAGAAGGTGCATTCCGCGATCACCAAAGATGTCTTCAATGTGCTGACCGTGGAGGCTTCTGCCTCATCGCGGACATCTTATGGTGGGACAAGCCCTGTTCGGGTGGCGGAACAGGTGGCACAGTGGACACAGAGACTTCGACTGGAGTGATGACCATGAAACGGATCCTGGGCGCTGCAGCCCTGATTGCCCTGATGGGCAGCGTGTCGGCCTGCGGCCTGACCGGCGACCTCAAACGCCCGGCGCCGCTGATCGGCAGTGGCAACGACATTGAC
>DNFL01000286.1:4455-4721 GCA_003486945.1 Hyphomonas sp.
ATCGGCAGTGGCAACGACATTGACCCGGCAACCCTGCCGGACGGCGCTTCGAAAAACCTGCCGGACCTGCCTGATCGCCCCTCGCAGGCGCCGGAGGCCGAGGCTGAAGACGAACTGCTGGGCGGGCCGGGCAACTGATGCGCGCGCGGGTTCTGTTTCTCGCGGCGGGGGGCCGTGCCCCCGCGCGGGGCGCGCAGGGGCCGGGGGGGCCGGGGGTCGCGCCCGGCCCAGACCGGGGGGGGGGGGCGGACGGAGGCGGGGGGGGG
>DNFL01000211.1 GCA_003486945.1 Hyphomonas sp.
CACGAACAGGGCAGGGGGCAAGCCCTCCGGCATATGGCGCGCGGCAAGGCGTGCGGCGGCGGCGAGCTTGCGCCGCGCCCGGCTTTGGGGTTCTAGGCTCATCGACATGACCGATACGCCGGAACTGACGATTTCCCAACGCCGCGCCGCAATCCTCGGCGAACTCGCTGCCGCCGCGGCGCCGCCGCCCGTGCTCGTCGCCGTATCGAAGTCGCAGACGGATGAGGCCATCACGGAACTCCTCGCCGCTGGCCAGCGGGTGTTCGGCGAGAACCGCGTGCAGGAAGCAATGGCCCATTGGGAAGGGAAGCGCAGCGCTTTCCCGGATCTCGAGCTTCACCTCATCGGCCCTTTGCAGACCAACAAGGCGGAAGACGCCGTGCGCCTGTTCGATGTCATCCAGACGCTCGACCGCCCGAAACTCGCCGACGCGCTCGCTGCGGCCAATGCCAAAGTGGGCCGCGCGCCGCGCCTGATGATCCAGGTGAACACCGGCGAAGAGCCGCAAAAAGCGGGCGTCCTTCCGGCAGATCTTGCCGCGCTCATCGCTTACGCCAGAGACAAGGGCCTCGCCCCCGAAGGCCTGATGTGTATTCCGCCTGCGGACGAACCTGCTGGTCCGCATTTCGCGCTGCTCGCCAAACTCGCCCGCGCGCAAGGTTTGCCAAGTCTCTCCATGGGCATGAGCGGTGACTACACACTCGCCGCCCGCTTTGGCGCTACGCATGTCCGCGTCGGCACGGCGCTGTTCGGCGCGCGAGCCTAGGCGCGGATTTCGATCACGGAGCCGCCGCCAAGGTGCTTCAGCACTGCGCGTAGGTCCGCCTCCGCCAGTGCCACACATCCTTCCGTAGGCGGATAACCCTCCCGCGCAACGTGAAGGAAGATGGCGCTGCCTTTGCCGGGCACGACAGGATTGTCATTATATCCAAGCTCGACAACGAGATCATAGACCGGGTCCGCCCGCCACATCCGCTCATGACTGAAAGGGCAGGGCAGGGGCACCAAACGATTGTAATCCGCCTCCGCCAGATCATCGCACCAGCCGTCCTGCGGTCTCAGCGCCACCGCGGGCACGCCGGTTTCCGGTGCCGGCCCCTTGTCCGCCCGGTAATAAACCCGCCGCACTGGCCAGACCCCGATGGGTGAGGCGCCATCCCCCTCGCGCTTCTGCGCCGCCGCCACAACGCCGCCTCTGCCCAATGCGCACCGGAATGCCAGGCCGCCGCCCTCAAACCGACCATCCGCCCGGGCGATGAAACTGCTTGCCACGGCCTGCTCCCGGGATTGTTATTGGCGTCAAGGCTCTCGCCCACCATATGCGTACGGATCTGCGCGCGCCAAGGGGGCGCCGCCCCGCATCAGGACCCGGCGCAATGAACGGCAAGAAACATATCCTGATCGTCGATGATGAGGCCGATTTCCGCGAGTCGCTCACGGAACAGTTCGAACTGTCGGACGGTTTCGTGGTCCAGTCCGCCGCCACCGGCGAGGAAGCGCTGGAGAAAGCCGCTGCCGCCCGCACCGATCTGATCGTGCTGGATGTCGACATGCCGGGCATTGGCGGTATCGAAACCTGCCGCCGCCTCCGCGCCGCCGGCAACCGCGTACCGGTCATCATGCTTACCGGCCGCACCGGCGAGGCGGACACGGTCGGCGGCCTCGATGCCGGCGCCAATGATTATGTCACCAAGCCCTTCGCCTTCGCCGTCCTGCTCGCCCGCGTGCGCGCGCAGCTGCGCAGCTTCGAACAGACCGAAGACGCCACGTTCGAAATCGGCCCTTACGAGTTCCGCCCCTCCACCAAAACGCTGCGCTCAAAGGAAGGCCGCCGCATCCGGCTTACGGAGAAGGAAACCGAAATCCTGAAATACCTCTACCGCGCCGGCGGCAAACCGGTCGCGCGCGAACAGCTCCTGTCGGAAGTCTGGGGCTATAACGCGGCGGTCACCACGCACACGCTCGAGACGCACATCTACCGCCTTCGCCAGAAAGTCGAACCCGACCCCGGCAACGCGCGCCTCCTGCTGACCGATCCCGGCGGATACCGGCTGCAGCCCTGAGGCTCGGCCCTACGCCTTCACATCCACACTGATTGGTGCGTGGTCGGAGGGTTTCCATCCACCGCGCCAGGCGAGGTGCACGCGGTAGCTTGGCACTTTCACATCTGCCAGCGCCTCCTTGCTCGCCCAGATATGGTCGAGCCTGCGGCCTTTGTTGGCCGCGGCCCAGTCCGCCGCCCGGTAGCTCCACCAGGAATACAGCTTCTGCTCCGCCGGCACAGCCAGCCTGCCAATATCGGCAAAGCCGGCAGACTTGCGCCCGTCTTCCAGCCGCTCGGTTTCTTCCGGCGTGTGCGAGACGATGTTCAGCAGTTGCTTGTGCGACCAGACATCATTCTCGTGCGGCGCCACGTTGAGATCGCCGACAAGGATACGCCGACCGCTTTTGTTGAGCTTTTTGTAGACGTGCCCCAGCCGGCCCAAGAAATCCAGCTTGTGCGCGAACTTGTCGTTTTGCTCCGGGTCCGGAATATCGCCGCCCGCGGGCAGGTAGATATTGTGGATCTCGAGCCCATTCTTCATCCGCGCTGCAATCACGCGCGCATGGCCTTCGCGGCAGAGGTCTGGCGCATCGATCAGCTCCAGCGGCTGGCGCGAGGCAATCGCCACGCCCGCATGCCCGCCGCGCTGGCCGCGCATCACCACATGCGGCAGGCCCATATCCTTGAACGCCTTCAACGGAAATTCGCCGTCCTGGCATTTCGTTTCCTGCAGGCAGACGACGTCCGGCTTTTCGGCCGCGACAAAGCCTTCGACATTCGGTGCGCGCAGGCGGACCGAGTTGATGTTCCAGCTGACGATTCTGAGGGATTTGGCCATCCGGTCTGACTAGGCAGGTGGCCCTTAAACGTCAACGCGCCCGAACGCGGGGTGTTCGGGCGCGCCGGACGCTATGAAAAGCGTCTGTTTTCTGACCGAGCAGTGTGCGACCGGTCCGATCGGTTGGCCAGAGGGTTCACAGCGGGGGGTCGATGCTGCGCGAGGTTACTGGCCCCTCGATAGTGGTATTAATGTCACTGCACCGCAGATTCGCAAGTTAATTGGACGTAATTCCACTTGACGACGTCAGCGGTTGTCAAAGTCCCGCAGGATGAACAGGCGGGGGTTCAGCTTGGCGCCGGTTTCGATGCCGCTGAGCAGTACCGAAGTGCGACCGCCATTGCCGTCCACTGTCCGCCACCCGGCCAGTGAATTGTCCGCGCTCGCCAGGATCACGGTCAGCGTGCCCTCCATCTCGCCGGACTTGTCACGCAGCGTGATATTGGTCTTGTCGCCAGTGCGACGCACGTCGATCACCTCGGCCTGCGCCTCGATATCGAGCTTGTCCGACAAGAGCAGGTTCAGCGGCGTCTTGGCCAGCGGCACGCGGTCGGTCGTCTCGAGGTCTGCGTCCTGCAGCGCCACGGTCGCTCCGTCGCTGACCAGCAGCAGCGGCACCGGATCGTCATAGTCGAAGCGCACCTTGCCGGGACGAGACATCGCGAACTGGCCCGTAGAATAGGAGCCATCCGGCGAATACTGCTCGAACTTGCCGCGCGCCGTTTTCACGCCGGCCAGCGCCTTCGAGGCTTCCTTCAGCAGTTTCGAGCGTTCCGCGGCCGTCATCGGCGCGGCAGTGTCGGCCTTCGCAGCGATGCCCGGGGCAGGCTGTACCTGCTTCAGGCCTAGGGTTACCGGGGCCCCGAAGATCAGGGAGAGGGCGCTCACGCTGGCAATCAGGTTCATCATGTCTTCGGCCTCCTTATTGACCGTCGGGGTCCGGATTACACTTAGGCGCCTGAACCTGTCCTAAACAGGGCAATGAGCAGACGTTCAGGAAGCCGCAGGCCGCGCCGCTTGCGGATTTTCAGGTTGCATCCCATCTTGCCGCCTGAATCTCAAGGGACACCCGACATGGCGACCGCAGGCCTCCAACACACCAAAGACGGCACCGATCAGGGCTTCATGGCCGATGTGGTCGAAGCCTCGATGGAACAACCCGTCATCGTCGACTTCTGGGCGCCGTGGTGCGGGCCCTGCCGCACGCTCGGCCCGATCCTCGAAAAGTCGGTCGAGGCGAAGAAAGGCGCGGTCAAGCTCGTCAAGATCAATACCGAGGACCATCCCGCCTATGCCGGCCAGCTCGGCGTGCGCTCGATCCCGGCGGTCTATGCCTTCCACAAGGGCCGCCCGGTCGACGGGTTCCTCGGCGCGCTGCCGGAAAGCCAGGTCAACGCCTTCATCGAACGCATCCTGGGCGGCACCGATAACGCACAGGTGATCGCCGAAGCGCTCGCCCAGGCCGAAGCCGCCAGCCAGGCCGGCGACATTGCGCTCGCCGCGGAAATCTACGCCGCCATCCTGCAAGAAGAGCCGGAGAACGTGGCAGCAATCGCCGGCCTCGCGCGCTGCTATCTCGCCAATGGCGATAAGGACCGCGCTCTCGCCACGCTCGACATGGTGCCGGAAGCCAAGAAGAACGAAAGCCTCGTCAAGGGCGTGCGCATGGCCATCGAAATGGCTGCCGACGCGCCGGAGCCGACCGAGCTCGACGCGGCCCTTTCCGCCGTCAGCGCCAATCCGGCCGATCATCAGAAACGTTTCGAACTTGCCGAACACTTTGCCGCGGCGGGCCGCTACAAGGACGCTGCCGATCACCTACTGATCATCCTGTCGGCCAAGCTCGACTGGGAAGGCGGCAAGGCGAAGGAAAAACTGCTGAAAGTCTTCGAAGCTGCCGGCGCCACCGATCCGGTCACAACCGAAGGCCGCCGCCGCCTCGCCTCGCTTATGTTTGCCTGATCGCGCCCCCTGCCGCATGATGGGCAGGGCAGGGGAGTGAAAGGCAACGAGACAGTCATGTCCCAATACCGCCGTACCAGCGACTTGCCGGAGACGATCCCCGTCTTCCCGCTGCCGGGCGCGATGCTGTTCCCGCGCTGGGAATTGCCTCTCAACATCTTCGAGCCGCGCTATCTCAACATGATCGACGACGCGATGCGCTCGCACCGGCTGATCGGCATGATCCAGTCCTTCGGCGGCCCGCGCGCGCATCCGGACATCGCCCGCATCGGCTGCGCCGGCCGGCTGACGCGCTATACCGAAACCGATGATGGCCGCTACCTGATCACCCTCACCGGCATCTGCCGCTTCAAGGTCACGCGAGAACTGGACGTCACCACGCCCTACCGGCAGGTCGCTGCCGACTGGTCACCCTTCGGCGCCGACATTTTCGACTCCCCCGAAACCGGCCTGCCGGAACGCGCCGAACTTTCCCGCGCCCTCAAGGCCTACACCTCCGCGCAGGGCCTCTCCGCCGACTGGTCCGCCGTCGACACCGCGCCGATGGAAACCCTTGTCCACGCGCTCGCCGCCGGCTGCCCGTTCACGCCCGCCGAGAAACAGGCCCTGCTCGAAGCGCCCACCCTTGCCGAACGCGCCGCGACGCTGATCGCCCT
>DNFL01000341.1 GCA_003486945.1 Hyphomonas sp.
CCGTATCGGCCTCATCCACGAGCTCGACACCTCGCGCGAATATTACGGCGAAGTGATCACGACACGGACATATGAAGACCGCCTCGACACGCTCGCCAAGGCGCGCGGCGCCGGCATCAAGCTCTGCTGCGGAGGCATCCTCGGTATGGGCGAAACGCGCGAAGACCGTATCGGCCTCATCCACGAGCTGTCGAAGCTGACGCCCCATCCGGAAAGCGTGCCGGTCAACAAGCTCGTCCCGATCAAGGGCACTCCGCTCGCCGGCAGCGAGGAAATCGACTCGGTCGAGCTTGCCCGCGCCATCGCCACTTGCCGCATCGTCTTCCCGCAAAGCTGGGTGCGACTTTCTGCAGGCCGGGAGAAGATGAGCCAGGAAGGGCAGGCGCTCTGCCTCCTCGCCGGCGCCAACTCCATCTTCGTCGGCGACCGTCTGCTGACGACGCCGCTGCCGGGCATGGACCGCGACGAACGCCTCCTCGAATCTGTCGGGGGTGGTTGCGCAAAATGCTGACCCTTCAGCGCTCCTAAACAACCCCATCGGTTGCCTATCCCCGCGCGCAGGCCGATATTCTCCCTTCAAGTTCATCTCTGAAGGGAGACATCCATGTCCGGTACCGTGAAACTCGAGAGCGGTGTCACGCTCGATGGCCCGCGCGGCCGGGTCTATGGCTCGATCCTCGAAACCATCGGCTCGACGCCTCTGGTGCGGGCGGAGAAGTTCGCCAAGGCCGAAGGCGTGAAGGCTGACCTCCTCTTCAAGCTCGAATTCTTCAATCCCCTCGCCAGCGTCAAGGACCGGATCGGCCTTGCCATGATCCTCGGCCTTGAAGCGGAGGGCAAGCTGAAGCCCGGCGGCACGCTTATCGAGCCGACCTCCGGCAATACCGGCATCGGCCTCGCCTTCGTCGCCGCCCAGCGCGGCTACCGCCTGATCCTCACCATGCCGGAATCGATGTCGATCGAGCGGCGCAAGATGCTCGCCTATCTCGGCGCCGAACTGGAACTGACCCCGAAAGAGAAGGGGATGGGCGGGGCGATTGCAAAGGCGAAGGAGCTCCTGGAGTCCATTCCCGGCGCAGTGATGCCAAGCCAGTTCGACAATCCGTCGAACCCCGCCATCCACGAGAAGACCACCGCCGAGGAGATCTGGGCGGACACTGCCGGCAAGGTCGACGCCGTCGTCTCCGGCATCGGCACCGGCGGCACGTTCACCGGATCGGGCCGTTTGCTCAAGCCGCGCAAGCCGGGTCTGAAGATGTTCGCCGTCGAGCCTGAAGCCTCGCCCGTTCTCTCCGGCGGTGCGCCCGGCCCGCACATGATCCAGGGCATCGGCGCCGGCTTCATTCCTGCAAATGCGGATACGAGCCTCATCGACGAAGTGCTGAAAGTCTCGAACACCGATGCCATCGCCGCCGCCCGGAAACTCGCAAGGATCGAAGGCATCCCCGGCGGCATCTCCTCCGGCGCCGCCGCGCACGCCGCCGTCCAGATCGGCAAGCGTCCGGACATGGCCGGCAAGACGATCGTCGTGATCCTCGCGAGCTTTGCAGAGCGGTATGTGTCTACGGCGTTGTTTGAGGGGCTGTAGGGGCCGTCCGAAACAGGGCAATGGTCCTGCCCGTCACCAGCTTGCCCCGTCGCTCTTCCTGACCGGTGTCTCATCCCACGCGCCGAGCGGCAGCATACGGGCGTTTACACCCATTCGGTCGTAGCTTTGGTCCACCGGTACCCACCACATCAGGCATCGGCAGGTCTTGCAGTGGTGCATTTCCAACATTCGATCGCCGCGCATGTAGATATCGGTCGGCCCCGTCATCGTCACTTTCGTCGGCGAGTAGTAGGCCCACAGTCCGCCTGAGCGGCGGCAGATGCCACAATTGCACTCTGTCACTTCGTCCAGCGCCCCATCCACGCTGTAGCGTACCGCGCCGCAATCGCATGAACCTTCGAGCATGGGCCGGCCTTTCACCCAAAAGAAGCTGAATGTTAGAGTCGATTTGCGCCTCGGGGAAGCTGGACAGTCGCCGGGGTTTTCATTCAGACCGTCAACGTCTGATTTCGGGGATTCTCGGCCCTCCCCAATCGCTCAGCTTATCGGTCCGCCACGGCAGGCCTCGCCAAGTTCCGAGCCATGGTGATAATTGCAGGTGAGAAACCATCCGAGGAAATCCATGGCCCGCTTCACGCTTCACGGCATTTTCGCTTCCGGCCCCACCTACAAGGCGGGCCTGATGCTGCGCCTCACCGGAACACCTTTCAACTATGAGCATGTCGACCTGCGCGCCGGCGCCCACAAGGCGGACGCTTTCCTCGCCAAGAACCGCTACGGGCAAGTGCCGGTGCTGGAAGACAGCCAGACGGACTATTGCCTCTGCCAGTCCTCCGTCATCCTCGACTATCTCGCCGACGAGACCGGCCAGTTCGGCGGCAAGGACCGGGGCGAGCGCCTGCGTGCGCGCGAATGGCAGCTCTGGGGCGCAGGCTCTCTCACCACCGGCATCTACCGCACCCGCGCGCTGAAGCTCGGCTTCTTCAAGTTCCCCGAACAGGTCGCCGAAGCGAACCTGCAGACCGCGCTTTCCGCCCTCAAGGAACTGAACACGCTGCTCGAAGGCCGCGACTGGCTGGTCGGCAAGGGCGCCACCATCGCCGACATCGACATCTACGGCATCGCCGCGTACGCCCCGCAGGCCGGCATCGACCTTCAGCCCTTCGGCAATGTCCGCAAGTGGATGGCCCGCGTCGAAGCACTGCCGGGCTTCAAGGATGTGAACACCTGCCTGCCGCAGGCAAGCGTGCAGGCGTGATCAGCGGCGTCGATCATATCGTCCTCCTCGCGCCGGATATCGACGCCGGCGCCGCAGTCTATTCCGCGCTTCTCGGCCGCAAGCCCGACTGGCGTGCGACGACCGATGATGGCGTCGCCACTGCCATCTTCCAGCTCGGCAACACGGCGCTCGAACTCGTCGCCCCCTCCGGAGACGGAGCATCGGCAGATCATCTGCGCGCCCGCATCACCGAGGAAGGCCCCGGCCTGAAATCGCTCGCCTTCCGCTCCACAGATCTCGCCGGCGACCACCGCGCCTTCACCCGCCTCGCCCTCTAGATCGGAAGAGC
>DNFL01000017.1 GCA_003486945.1 Hyphomonas sp.
TCTGGACCGGTGATGCTTCGGCGGAGCGTGCGATGGCCGCCATGCTGAAGATGACAAAGCTCGACATTGCCGAACTTGAGCGCGCCGCCAGTGGCGCAAACGAAACTGCCTGAATCCGGATACGAACCCGAGGAGACATCCATGACCGGAACTGTAAAACTGCACCGCGTGATTGCCGCGCCGCCTGAAAAAGTATTCCGGGCCTTTGTGGAACCGGACGCCATTGCCAGCTGGCTGCCGCCTTATGGCTATCTCTGCACCGTACACGAACTTGATGCGCGCGCCGGCGGCAAGCACCGCATGTCGTTCCGCAACTTCACGACCGGCGGCAGCCACGCCTTTGGCGGGACCTATCTTGCCTTCGAACCCGGCAAGCGCCTTCAGTACACAGACAAATTCGAAGACCCGAACATGCCGGGCGAAATGACCGTGACCGTGACGCTGAAGGCTGTTCCTTCCGGCACGGAAATGACGATCGAGCAGGCAGGCATTCCGGACATGATTCCGCTCGATGGCTGCAATCTCGGCTGGCAGCAATGCCTCGAAAAGATGATCCGCCTCGTTGAGCCTGACATCAATATGTAGCGGAGCGCATCATGCGCAAGATCACCCTTCTGGAATACATCTCGCTTGACGGCGTGATCCAGGCGCCGGGCGGACCGGGCGAGGACAGTGACGCGGGCTTTCCGTATGGCGGATGGTCGGCGCCGTTTGATGATCCGGTCCTCGATGAGGCGGTGGAGACAGCGCATGCGGCGGTGTTCGACCTGCTGCTGGGGCGGCGGACCTATGACATCTGGGCGGGATACTGGCCGCATGCCGGAGAAAGCCCGATCGCTACGAAGTTCAACGGCGCTGTGAAATATGTGGCGACCCACCGGCCGGAAAGCCTTGGCTGGGGACCGGCGGAAAATCTGGGTACGGACATTGTGGCAGGCATCCGGCGCCTGAAGGCGCAGGAGGGGCCGGACCTGGTGGCCTGGGGAAGTTCCAGCGTTGCCGCCGCGCTGCTGGAGCACGGGCTGGCCGATGAGGTGGTGCTGATTGTCGTGCCGGTGATCCTTGGCACGGGCAAGCGCGTCTTCCCGGAGGGCACACCGCCGAGGGAACTGAAACTGATCCGCAGCCGGACCGGCACGAGCGGCCTGATGATCCACACGTTTGAGCCTGCCGGGCAGCTGCGCACGGGAAGCTATACCTAGAGGAAACGACCGATGACCGAACCGAAGCATGTACTGACGCTGACCCGTGTGCTGGACGCGCCGGTGGCGAATGTCTGGCGATGCTGGACGGAGCCGAAGCTGCTGGAACAGTGGTTTTGCCCGAAGCCGTGGTTTGTGACCGATGCCAAGCTGGACCTCAGACCGGGGGGCGAAATGTCCTGCGTGATGAACGGGCCGGAGGGCGAGGTGTTCCCGAATATCGGCGTCTACCTGGAAGTGGTGCCGATGCAGAAGATCGTCTCATCGGATGCCTTCCTGCCGGGTTGGGTGCCTTCGGAGCGCGCCTTCATGGTGGCCGAAACGCTGTTTGCCGATGCTGGCGGCGGGAAGACCGCCTATACCGCGCGGGCACTGCACTGGAGCGAGGAATCGCTGAAGGAGCATGAGGCGATGGGCTTCCACGAAGGCTGGGGCATGGCGGCGGCGCAGCTTGAAGCGCTGGCGAAAAGCCTGTAACGCGCGCGGCCATGCGCCGCCTTTTTGCCACGAGTATCGAAGAGTTGCCGGTGGGCGACGCCGCCCTGCGCGAAAGCCTTGAGCGGGCGGCCTGGGTGCTGGAGGCGGATGATGCGGCCGGCAATGACTGGTGCGAAAAGGAGGGCTATCCGGGCTATACCTCCTATGCCTCGCTGGACGACCTGCCCGAGCGGTTTCCGGAATTTGCGGCGCTGAAGAAGCACCTCGACAGGGCGGCGGCGAAATTTGCGGCGGCGCTGCACTGGGACATGGACGGTTTCGCGCTGGAGCTGGATGCGATCTGGGTAAACATCCTCGGCGAGGGCGGACACCATACGGGGCATATCCATCCGGGCTCGGTGATCTCGGGCACTTATTATGTCTGCGTACCGGAAGGCGCGGGGAAGCTGAAATTCGAAGACCCGCGGCTCGCGATGATGATGGCCGCGCCGCAGCTGAGCGATGACGCGCCGGAAGAGGCGCGCCGGTTTGTGTATGTTCAGCCTACGGAGGGCCATGCGCTGCTGTGGGAGAGCTGGCTGCGGCATGAGGTGATGCCTTCGCTGAGTGAAGACGCGCGGATTTCGGTGAGTTTCAATTATGCGCTGCGGCGCAGATGATCATCGTCATTGGCCATATCATCGCGTCGCCTGAGACGCTTGAGGACATTCTTGCGCTGGGGCGGGCGCATTCGGTGCGGTCGCGGGGCGAGCCGGGATGTATCGCGCATAATGTGCATGTGGACGCGGAAGACGCGGTGCGGGTTGTGTTCGTGGAGTATTGGACAGACCAGGCGGCGCTGGAGGCGCACTTTCGCGTGCCGGAGAGCCGGGCCTTCGTGAAGGCTGTGCGGGCGCTGTCGCCGGCGCCGACGGTGATGAAACTGTTCGAGGCCGCCGAAATCCGCATGGGGTGACGCCTCGCGCGGGCTGCGGCAGGATGGCCGGGCAAAGCAGGAGGCGGGCATGGCGAAGAGCTGGGATTTCGGGCGCGGGCGAGCGGGATTTGTCTGGCGCGCGGCGGCGCCGAGGGCGCGGGTTTTGCTGCAGCATGGATACGGCGAATATGCCGGGCGGTATGTGGCGCGGTATGCGGGGCTGATCCCGGCGCTGAATGCGGCGGGGTTTGATGTCTATGCTTTCGACTTTGAGGGGCACGGCGAGACTGGCGGCGCGCCGGGCGTGGCGGATATCAAGATAGCGGTGGAAGACCATCTGGCGGCGCGGGACGCGCTGACGCTGGACGGTGCGCCGCTGTTCCTGTTCGGGCATTCGCTGGGGGGTCTCGTGACGGCGGCCAGCGTGGCGCGCGAGCAGCGCGGGGTGGCCGGCGTAGTGCTGAGCGCCCCTGCCCTGCTCATCGAGCTGTCACCTGTACTCAA